>SLSP01000036.1 GCA_007130345.1 Thermoflexales bacterium | reverse complement strand
TTGATTTCAAGTAAGGACACGGATTTACACGGAAAAACACGGATTTTTTGGTTTTATCCGTGAAATCTGTGTTTATCCGTGTCCCAAACAGGGTGACTTTTGCGGTATTGCGAAATAACGCCTCAATCCGGCATAATTCATCTGCTTCACCGAGGCCCAAATAGGTCTTGACGACTGACGTTTGACGGTTCACTTCGCCGCCTGACAATCACTTTTCTTTCGAAGATACACCCACATCACAACTTTAGGAGGGAACATGCACATTCATCACATTGCCATTGCCGTAAAAGATTTAGATAAAGCTCTGGAATTCTACCGGGACGCGATGGGGGTTGAGGTGGTCGGTCGCCGCGAGGTCCCCGCCGAAGGCGTCGAGATTGCGTTTTTGCCGATGGGCGAAGCCGAAATCGAGCTACTCCGCCCCCTCCATCCCGATAACAGCATCGGGCGCTTCCTGGAGAAGCGTGGCGAGGGTATCCATCACGTCTGCGTGCTGGTGGAAGACATCGAAGCCGCCGCCGCCCGTCTGGAGGAGAACGGCGCGCGCTTGCTCTCAGACATCAAGCAGCACGCCGATGGGACGCGCTATGTGTTCATCCACCCAAAAAGCGCCTATGGCGTGCTGATGGAACTGTACCAGAAACCGCGTTTGTAAAAAAGTAAAAATCTGGTATTATACAGGACTGTCGCAACCTTGAGGTTCCGGGGGCGCGACATAGATCACATTCACAACGCTTTTGACTATTTTCAGGAGGATTGTAATGTCTAACTACACAATGATACTGATGAGCACAGTTCGTTTCTACCGCAACCGCAGTGAAGCTTTCGCACGGGGAGGCCCTGCTCCGCCGGGTTGACGCTGATCACACCAGTCGAGACACAGCTATAATCCAGATGTGAAGCGTTGTCCCACGTCGCTATGCGACGGGACGCGCAACATAACGGTCAAAAGCGCACCGGCGAGCGGGCTTCAACTCTCAGAGTTGAGGTGAAGTTGGGTTACTCCAACTTTACGGAAAAGCATCCGCTCGCTTTTTGCGTGCCAGAAAGAAAGTGCGCAGAAAGCATGAAGACCCTAAAAATCCGATTTTTTAGAAACTTGATACTACAGGTAGATTTTTCGCGTGCGGATTTCATATAGGCAGTAGGTCGCGTGTGGAAAAATCGGATTTTTGCCCTCTTTTCAGGGGACTCAGGCTTTACTTAGAGAAATCACCACATTTTAACGAGGTATTCAATGTCAGAACACAAAACCGTCAAGAAGAAGCAACCGTTTAACTTGAAGAACACCGTCGCCCAGAGTCGTCTGGTGGGGCTGTGGCGGATGCTGGAAGGCTACCGCTGGCTCTACCTGGGCGCGTTAATCGCCATCGCCATCGGCGCGCTGGCGCGGACGTATACCTACCGCTTGATCCAGTATGTGGTGGATGACGTGCTCGGCGTGGGCGCGCTGGAGCGTCTGCCGCTGCTGGCGCTGGCCTTCGTGGGCCTCGCCGCGATGGAGGGGCTGTTCGCGTATCTGCGCGGTATCTGGTCGGCCAAGACCGCCGAGGGCATCACGCGCCGCCTGCGCGATTTCCTCTTCGATCATCTGCAACGCCTGCCCTTCACCTTCCACGATCACAACAAGACCGGCGAGCTGATTCAGCGCGCGACTTCGGACGTGGACGCGCTGCGGCGTTTCTTCGCCGACCAGGCCATCGGCATCGGGCGCATCGTCGCACTCTTCGTCGTCAACTGGACGATGTTGATGCGGATGAATACGCGCCTGGGCTGGCTCTCCATCGTCATCATGCCGCCCGTCATCGTGATGTCGTACTGGTTCTTCGGGCGCGTCTCGAAGGCTTACGAGCGGTATCAAGACCAGGAGGCGAAGGTCTCCACCGTGCTGCAAGAGAACCTCTCTGGCGTGCGCGTGGTCAAGGCGTTTGCCCGCCAGCCCTACGAGATGGAGAAGTTCGACACGGAGAACTGGGAGAAGTATCAGCGTGGCAAGAAGCTGCTGATTATGCACTCGCTCTATTGGCCGATTTCGGACATCCTCTGCTCTGGGCAGACGATTCTGGTGATGGCCGTAGGCGCGCTGATGGCCCTGCGCGGCGAGATCACCGTGGGGACGTACCTGGCGGCCATCGGCATGGTCGTGTGGATTGTGTGGCCGATGCGCAACCTGGGCCGGCTCATCGTCCAGGTCTCGACGGGCCTGGTCTCCTATAGCCGCATCGCCGACGTCATCGACCAGGAACGCGAGGACACCACCTCCGGCTCTGTCCCGGCGGACACGGTGATTCAAGGCGCGGTCTCCTTTGAGAACGTGAACTTCGCCTACGAGCCGGGAGCGCCGCTGGACAGTCACAAGGACGATGAAGATGAAGAACCCGCTTCGGACGCGGAGCAAACCGAACCTGTCGCGGTGCTGCACGACATCGACTTCCGCTGCGAACCGGGGCAGGTCGTGGCCTTGCTCGGCTCCACCGGATCGGGCAAGAGCAGCATCATCAACTTGCTGCTGCGCTTTTACGACTACCAGGCCGGGCGCATCACGGTGGACGACATCCCGCTGGAGGAGTATCCCCGCGCGATGCTGCGCCGTCAGATGGGCATCGTGGAGCAGGAGCCGTTCCTCTTCTCCCGCACCATCCGCGAGAACATCGCTTACGGCGCGGGGCGCGAGGTGACGCAGGAGGAGGTCGAGGCGGCAGCCCAGGCGGCGGCTATCCACGACATCATCCTCACCTTCCCGGAGGGGTACGATACTCTGGTCGGCGAGAAGGGCGTGACGCTTTCGGGTGGGCAGCGCCAGCGCGTGGCGATTGCGCGCGCGATTCTCAAGGACCCGCGCATCCTGGTGCTGGATGACGCCACCTCGTCG
>SLSP01000279.1 GCA_007130345.1 Thermoflexales bacterium | reverse complement strand
GCGCGATCAGCGTCGTCTCTGAGGTGATGGAATAGGCCAGGATTTGATGCGCCCCATCCACATGCCGCGAGGCGAGGATCGTCTCCCCATCGGGTGCCCACACCGGCGGCCCATAATACGCCGCGACCTCGGTCGTCAGCGCGCGGGGATCGCTGCCGTCGGCGCGCATCAGCCAGAGCTGCTTGCCCATCGCTGTCCCGGCGGCGCGACGGCGGAAGGCAATCCACGCCCCATCCGGCGACCAGGCCGGGGCGTCATCCTCGACGCCGAAGGCATCGCTCAAGTTCTGGAAGACGCCTAACGTCACGTCCATCCGCAAAATATGGCTGGCAGCCCCGGTTTCCAGGCGGAGATCCGTGATCAGCACGGCTGCCCCATCCGGCGACCAGACCAGCGGCGCATCCGTGAGCGCGGGGACGCACAAGGTCTCGGCTGCGCCAGGGGCCGCGACGCAGACCCGCCCGGCGGGATCAACGTAGGCCACGCGCGCGCCGTCCGGCGACCAGGCCGCGTAATGGCCGGGGGTAGCCTCTGGGAAGAGCGGGATGGGCGCGGGCGCGTCGAGTGAGAGTTGCCACAACGTGGGGCGGCCATCTACGACGCGGGTGAACACGATGCTCTGCCCGTCGGGGCCGGGCGCGGGAGCGCGGCAATCATCGGGGGCGCAATCCAGCCAGCGGCGCGCGCGCCGCCGGGCCACATCCACGCGCCACAAGTCGTGCTCGCCCCCATCCCGCGCCACCGCGTAGACGGCCTGCCTCGCCGAGGGCAACGCGGCGACCTCCACGACCGCGCCGGGGAGATGCGCGACCAGTTCGGCGCGCGCCGTTTCCGTGGCCCACTTCCAGACCTGCGCGCGGTCATCCGATGGGGCGACCAGGTATAGCCAGACCGCTGAGTCCAGGCTGGAGTCCCGCGTTTGCCAGGTTGCCAGCAGTGCCAGCCCCGCCAGCAGCGCGAGCAGCCCGGCGATGACGGCGATCATCCGACGGTCAAATGCGGGCATGGTTAGTAATAGAGGTAAGGTTGCGCGGGCGGATCAATGGGCGTGACGGTATCGGCAATCAGCAGCGGTGTGGTGATTTCGCCCACCGTTTCGGCGGCGAAGTGGCCCCGCACCTGCACCCACATATCGTCCGCGACCTCCACGCCGGGCGCGTACACCACCAGGCTGATAGGGGTCGCGTCGGCCACACAGCACATCACCAGATAGCGGCTGATAAACCAAGTGTCCGGCGGCATATCCGGGTGGCGGTAGACGAAGCCCGTCACATCGGCGGGCTGCCCGGCAAAGGCCGGCAGGTCGGGTCGCGGGCCGAACGCCATCACCCAATCCAGGATGGTCTCAGCCTCGCCGCGCGCTTCGACAGCCTGCTGCGCGGGATTGGCCGCTGGCGCGAAATCGAACGCGGGCGCGGACGACATCTCGCGGTTGACCAGGGCCGCCATCCCCAACGGCTGCGGCGCGATGCTCCAGCCGAGCAGCAACGGCAGCGCCACGAGGCTCGCCGTCACCCACGATAGGGGAATGGCGTGGTCATGCGCGTGCTCCGTCTCCTTATCAGAATCAGGCTTCGGGAGCGTGTAACTCAGCGCGATGAGCAGCAACGCGCCCACCGCTACCCAGATCAGCCACACGAAGCGCCGGTTAATGTAGAAGTGGATGGTGCCATCGGCGAGTCGTTGATACAGAAAGATCGCCAATCCAGCCAACAGCAACGGTCGGAATACTTTGGACATTTCACCCTCCCACGATATTGAACGCCACCGCGAAAATCCCCGTCAGCAACAGCGGCAGCATCACCAGATAGACAATAGTACGGCGGCTGAACACCTGCCGAAAGAGCAACAGGCTCTTGATGTCCACCATTGGCCCGAAGACCAGGAAGGCCAGCACCGCGCCCGGCGAGAAGGTGTTGATGAACGCCAGCGAGATGAAGGCATCAACGGTGGAGCAGACAGAGAGCACGAACGCCAGCACCATCAGCGCTAGCACGGAAAGCACCGGCCCCTGGCCCCACGCCAGCAGCACCGACTGCGGGACGATGACCTGCATCGCCGCCGCCAGCAGGCACCCGATGACGAGATAGTGCGTCATCTCCAGGAATTCGTCGCCGGCCACCGTGAGCGCGCGCCAGAAACGCCGGGCGCGACTCAACGCGGGCGCGTCCTCCTCCGCATCGAGGGCGCAGCAGGCGCAATGCGCGGCTTCTTGCTCCTCGGGGCGTAGCACGCTATCCGGCTTGGCCCAGTGAAAAAGCGTGCCAATCAGCACCGCGATGACAAAAGCGGCCCCCATCCGCCACCAGAAGATGTACGACCAGCCGTAGGTCGCATACGTGCTGGCGATGACCACCGGATTGACGACCGGGGCCGCCAGCAAGAAGGCGATACCCGTGGAGAGCGGCAGCCCCTTGCGATAGAGTCGCCGCGTCACCGGCACGACGCCGCACTCGCACACGGGGAACGTCAGCCCCAAGGCCCCGCCCGCCATCGCCGCGCTCAGGGGATGGCGCGGGCTGAATCGCTGCAAAAAATCCGGCGACACGAACTCGGCGATCAGCCCGGAGACCAGCGCCCCGGCCACGAGAAACGGCACTGCCTCGATGAAGATGCCCAGGAAGATGGTGACGAAGGCCTGCGTCCGCTGCCACAGCAGCGTGGGCAGATAGACCCGGAGTAAGAACACCGTCGCCAAGATAGCGAGCAGGAAAAGCATAAAATAGTTGCGTTGTCTAACGGTATGTGTCAATGATGTCATAGCCACTCCTAACAGCCGGGTTCATCCCTGAAAAAAGTCCAAAAATCCGATTTTTTCACACGCGACCTACTATATATATGAAATTCGCACGCGAAAAATCTATCTGTAGTGTCAAATTTCGCAATACCGCAAAAGTCACCCTGTTTGGGACACGGATGAACACAGATTTCACGGATAAAACCCCCAAAAATCCGTGTTTTTCCGTGTAAATCCGTGTCCTTGCTTGAATCAATCGGATTTTTTAGGGTTCTTTCAGTAGAGTCAAGGTTGCGCTGTAACACTTCAGCGCTGCGAACAAAAAGCTCGGCATCTCCGTCTCGGAGAAGGGAGCTTGGAGCTTGCTCAATAGTACCCTGAGCACCCCCGCTGTCAACTGCGCCCCGACAATTTCCTTGCTTTTCATCTGCTCTATGCTATCATCAGCATAGTCAGAAAGCTTTAACCATCAGTTAGCCGCTGAATCTTTTGATTAAGGTTTTGACGCCGACGAGTTCCCACGAGCCACCGGCTCACCCACTCACACGCCATAGTGTGGAATAGTTGCAGCGAAGAGTCTGAGGAGGTGCTGGATGCCAAAAGTCAACCATTGGACGCGCGCCGTGTTATGCCTATGCCTGATGCTGGTCTTTAGCCTGATCACAGGATGCGAGCGCGTCCCCATCAATTTGCCCACGCCCGATCCCACTCCCACTTTGACGCCCACGCCCGCGCCAGAGATTGCCCCAGGCCCTTACCCGCCGGTGGTGATGTCCTATGCTCCCCTTCCTGGCAAGGAGGTGGCCGCAGCAGACGCGCTGATCACGCTGCACTTTGATCAGGCGATGGATCGGCCTAGCCTGACCGAAGCGTTGCAGGTGCGCCCAGAACGCTGTGCTGAACCTCCGTGTCCGGCAGTGGCCGGGGAGTGGGAATGGCAAGACAGCCGCACGGCCCACTTCCGCCCGGAGGCGTTGGGCGACGCGGCCCGCTATCGCGTGGCGTTGAGCGACGCGGCGCGTTCAGCCGAGGGAGTGCCCCTGGCGACGGAACTGGCCTTCGCCTTTGTGACGCTCTCGCCGCTCCAGGTGACGCGGGTAGAGCCATCCGCGGAGATCGTCGATGCGCGCGCCGATGTCCCCATCTACGTGACCTTCAACCGCCCGGTGGTGGCCCGCGACTGCGTGGGGCAGCCCGCGCAACGGGAAGGGCTGTGTCCCGCGTTCACCTTCACCTTCGCGCCGAGCGTCATAGGAAGCGGAACGTGGGTCAATCCGTCGATTTACCGCTTTGACGCGCTAGGCGGCTGGCAAGCTGGCGAGGTTTACGAAGTGACCTTGCAATCCGGCGTGACTGGCATCACCGGCGCGAAGTTGGAAGTCCCTTACAGTTGGACTTTCGAGACCGCCGCGCCGTACCTGGAAGGCACCGCTCCGGCGGCCAGCGCGCGCAACGTGCCACTGCATACCAACGTGCGACTCCAATTCAATACGCCGATGTATCGCGAGTATACCGGCGGCGACTTCAGCCTCACCACGGCTGATGGCACCCCCGTTCCCGGCACCATCGTCTGGGAGAACGGCGGCGCGACTTTGGTCTTCACGCCGACGGAGTCGCTGGAGATGGCGACACGGTACATCGCCCGACTCGGATCGCGCGCGCGCGCCATCACCAGCGCGCCGCTGGAGAATCCGGTGACGTGGGCCTTCGACACCGTCCCTTTCCCCTCTGTGGTGAGCGTCTCACCGGCGGACGGGAGCGAGGGCGTGCCTGTCCGCGAGCCGGTGCGCGTCCAATTTGCTGGGGACATCGATCCCGACACCTTGCGCGACCACGTCCACATCACGCCGGAGGTGGACGCGGCCACGCTTTACACGCACTACGATGCCCGCGCCAACGTCTACAGCCTCTCCTGGGATAAGCGCGCGCGCACCGAATACTGCGTGACCGCGCAACCGGGCATCGCCGACCGCTACGGCAATGCCCTTGAGGAGAGCAGCCCCGCGTGCTTCACGACAGGCGATTTGCCGCCTTACGTGGGATTGGCCCATCCGCTGGACACGCTCACCCTGGACGCGAGCCAACCGGCGGTGCTCCACATCCTCGCGCGCAATCAGAACCGGGTCAGCTTCGAGCTATTCCGGCTCAATCAGACGCAATTTCTAAGCGGGGAGCGAACCGGCGGACAATCGACGCGCACCTGGAACGAGACCCTGAACCCGCTGCCCAACGAGGCCCTCATCGCTCCGGTGGATTTGGTGCTGCGCGGCGGCCCCTTGAGCACCGGCTATTACCGAGTGGCGTGGGATCCAGCCGCCACCGAAGGCCCGCGTTCCGTGAACATCGCCGTCGTCGATACCCACGTCACGTTGAAGCTGGCGACGCAAGAGTCCCTGGTCTGGCTCACCGATCTGCAGAGTGGCATACCCCTCAGCCGCACAACGGTCAGCCTGGTTGACCAAGAAGGGCTGCTGATCGCCGCCGGCACCACCGATCTCGACGGCTTGGTGCGTATTCCCATCAGCCCCCGCGATAACCTCTGGGAACCGGTGGCCGCCGTCGTGGGCAATCCGGGAGAAGCGGGGTTCGGCATTGCGATGACCAACTGGCACGCCGAGACGCTCCCCTGGGAATCTGGCGTGCCGGTGGATTACGGCCCCTTCGTGCCGTATACCGCCTATTTGCACACCGAGCGACCGCTCTACAGCCCCGACCAGACCGTTCACTTCCGGGGCATCGTCCGCCGCGCCACCAACGCTGTCTACAGCGTGCCAGCACCGAACACCCCGATCAGTGTGACGGTGCAGGACGCTTGGGGCACGCTGGTCTACTCGACCACCCACACCCTCTCCGAATCCGGGGCCTTTGACGGCAGCTTCTATTTGCCTGAAGACGCGCGCGCCGGACGCTACACGCTGCAAGCTACCTTGCCGCAATACGAGCACGCCCGGCATTGGACGACCACGTTTGAAGTCGCCACGCATCACGCGCCGGATTTCCAGGTGGACGTGAGCGCGCAGTATGCCCATCGACTTCAGGGCAACCCGCTCCCTGCCGTGATCAACGCTACTTACGCCTTCGGCGGCCCGGTCAGCGCGGCCTCTGTCCACTGGGTGGTCTGGGCCGAACCTTACACCTTCGTGCCGGAGGGCGTGGCGGATGGCTGGCCATGGGGAGCGAACGCGCCAGACGACGTCCTTCTGCCTCAAGTTGTGGCGGAGGGCACCGGTACAACCGACGCTCGCGGGCAATTTGTGCTGGAATTGCCGACGGAACTGACCGCGTTGGGCGCGGACGCCGCCGTGACCTCGCAGCGCTGGACGCTGGCGGCCACGTTGACCGACACAAGTGGCCTCACCGGCGGCGACCAGGACACCGTGATCGTCCACGCTGCCGAAGTCTACCTGGGACTCCATCCTCAGCGGCGTGTCCACGCCGCCGGCGAGGACGCCACGCTCGACTTGCGTGCCGTGGATTGGGATAACGTGCCCATCGCCGGGCAGAGTATCGACGTAACCCTGGCGCGGCGCTCGTGGGACCAGGTCATCAGCCCGCGCCCCTTCGCCGAGCCGACCTGGGTCTACACCGATACCGTGATCTCCAGCCAGACTTACGTTACCGACGATGATGGAGAAGCGACTGTCATCGTCAGCCCGCCCACCGGCGGCACCTACGTCATCATCGCCGAGTCGGTGGATAGTGCCCGATTCCCCACACGCGCCGAGACGCTGATCTGGGCGGGTGGGGCCAGCCCGGCGCGCTGGCCCATCCCCGAAGGCCAACTCCGACCAGTAGCCGACGCCCCCGCCTATGAGGTGGGTGACACCGCGCGGATTCTCGTCCCCACGCCCTTTGCTGGCCCTTACGAACTGCTGATGACGGTGGAGCGGGACAATATCTTCATTGTGGAGCATCTGGTGATGGACGAGGCCAACCCCATCATCGAGGTGCCCATCCTGGACAACTACGCGCCCAACGTCTACGTCTCGTTCGTCATCGTGCGGGGCGCTGATGAAACCGTCCCCGTGCCTGATGTGCGCGCGGGCTACGTCTCGCTGGCGGTGACACAGGCGCAGAAGGCCCTCCAGGTCACGCTGACCCCCGACCAGAGCACGCCTTACGCTCCTGGCGATATCGTGGAACTGACCGTGCATACATCCGATGCGGACGGTCAACCTGTGGATGCCGAGGTGGGCCTGGCCGTGTTCGATAAGGGGCTGCTCACCCTGCGCCCCGATACCGCCCCCACGCTGATGGAGACCTTCCACAGCGAGCGGCCTCTCTCGGTAGTGATGGGCGATTCCCTCCTGGTGCTTGCCAATCGCATCGCTCTGCAACGGGAGCGCGTGACCCGCGCCGCCGACCGCGCCATTGCTGAGGCGCTGATGAGCGACCTCGGCAGCCGCGACGTGATTCCTGATCCCGTAGTGTTGCGGGAAACCTACCCGGAGACCGCCCTGTGGGAAGCGCAGGTACGCACTGGCGAGCGCGGGCAGACGCAGGTATCCTTCGAGTTACCGGACACCCTCACCACATGGGTGGCCGACGCCCGCGCTATCACCGCCGATACCCGCGTCGGGCAAGGGCACGTCACGTTAGTCGCCACCCGCCCCCTGCTGGTGCGCCCGATAACGCCGCGCTTCCTGGTGATGGGCGACCGCGTCGAAGTCGCTGCCATCGTCCACAACAACAACACCGCCGCCGCCCTGGATGTCACCGTGAGGCTGGAAGCCACCGGTGGCGTGCAGATGGATTCCGCGCCGGAGCAGCTGATAACGGTGCGGGCCGGAGATCGCGCGCGGGTCGCGTGGCGGCTCGCGGTGCCGCCCACGAGCGACGACGCGACGCGCCTGACCTTCTTCGCGGAAAGCGGCGAGTATCAGGCCACCGCCCATGCTGCGATGGGCGATCCTGAGACCGGCGCGTTGCCCATCTACCGCTACCAGACCCCCGACACCCTGGGGATGGTTGGCCTCATTGACGCGGCTGACCATCGGGTGAAGGCCGTTGTCGTCCCGCCGGACGCTGGACGGGCCACCGCGCTGACGCTGCGCGTCGAACCCTCGCTGGTCCCGGCCCTGCTCCACGGCCACGCCTATCTCGAAGCCTACCCGTATACCTTCAACGACGTGCTCATCAGCCGCCTGATCGCGGGCGCGGCCACCTGGCGTGCAGTACAGACGTGGGACGCGGCTTCGCCTGAACACCTCGCGGACATAGAAGCGGCCCTCGTTGCCACGGAGGCGGCCCTCGTGGCGCGTCAAAACGCCGATGGCGGATGGGGTTGGTGGCGCGATGAGAGCACGCTGGATATGACGGCCCGCGCCGTGTACGGGCTGGCTCAGGCGGATGAGGTCACATCCGCCGCACAAGAAGCCCCGCTAGACCGCGCCATCGCCTATATCGCGGAACAGTTGACCATTGACCTGGCCGCCGGGGAGCGCGGCACGCCCCATGCCCTGGCGCTATACGCTCTATCGGCAACCGGCACCTCCTGGCCCCCCGGTGCCTCAGCCTCCCTGTACGTTGATCGGGTACAGCTTGGCGTGACCGGCCAGGCTTACCTGGCTCTGGCGTTGGGGCGCACCGACGCCTCGGATCCGCGGGCGGCCCGGCTGCTCGATGACTTGCGCGAGCAGGTCTTCCGCGCCGACAACAGCGCGCACTGGGAAGACGCCGATCCCGAACATGGCGGCACCGACGTGCTGGCGACGGCGTTAGCGCTCAACGCGCTGACGCGCCTGGCCCCCGACGACGCGTTGGTATCCCCCGCCGCCCGCTGGCTGCTCCAGGCCCGCGCGGGGGCCACGCATTGGCCCACAGTGTATGAGACGGCGTGGGCCATCACCGCTCTGGCGGATTACGGCGCGCTGACTGACGTTGAGGCGACACAGTACACCTGGGGCGTCACCTTCAACGGCATTGACCTCACCGACGGCCTCACCACCGCGACGGCCCTCTCGGACGCCTGGGTGGCCCGCATCGCGGTCTCCGAGGACGAAGGCCGCACCAGTTTATGGCGCAATCGGGGCAACGTGCTGGAAATCGTCCGCGAGGACGGCCCCGGACTCCTGCATTACGCCACACGGCTCTCGCTGGCACGCCAAGTAGACCAGATCGCGGCGGAAGACCGGGGGATCCTGCTCCATCGAGAACACTGTGGTGCGGAGGGGCCGCTGATACAGCCGTTGGATCCCTGCATCCCACGCGCACAGGTGCGGCCCGGCGATATGGTAGATGTGCGCCTCACCTTGATCGTGCCCGAAGAGCGGCACTTCGTTATGCTGGATGCGCCCTATCCCGCCGGCATGGAACCGGCTGCCGGCGTGCTCCCAGGGTCTGACGCGGGGGATAGTCGCTTGCCGGCCCCCTTCGCGCACGGCGAGCCACGCGCTGACCGGGCGATTTTCTTTGCCAGGACACTGCCTCCGGGCACGTATCACATCAGCTACCGCCTGCGCGCCGCGATTCCCGGCACGTACCGCGTGCTTCCGGCGGTGGTTTCAGAGCTGTACTTCCCGGAGGTCTGGGGGCGCACGTCCGGCGCGCTGATGGAAGTGGTGTCGCCGGATTGAGCACCCGTGAGCACGCTCCAAGCCCCTGTAGGTCGGATTGCTAATCCGACGCACGATAATTTGTTACCAATCGCGTTTTAAGGAGAGGAGAGAGGAGAGATGACAAAACGAGCAGGTATTATCAGTGAAGCGTTTACGCCGGCTGCGCCGCGCTCTATCGAAGAGACGGGCCTGAATATGGGGATGCTCAGCGATTCGGCGTTGAAAATTCTCTACTTTGAAAGCTATATGACCGGGCGCAGCCTCGCCGACAGGATGGGGCTACCCTTCCCGGCTATTGTGGCAAACGTGCTT
Source organism: Thermoflexales bacterium (assembly GCA_007130345.1). GTDB lineage: Bacteria > Chloroflexota > Anaerolineae > B4-G1 > SLSP01 > SLSP01. The sequence continues at coordinate 1,660 of SLSP01000279.1, read as the reverse complement.
GAATTTCTCAAGCGCGAGCAGTTATGCGAAGTGCGCAGCGCCAAAGGCCGCGGCGGATTCTCTGAATCCACTTACGAGTATGTGCTGACAGAGCGCGGGCGAGATATGGCCCGCCACGCTCTGGAACGCTGTCAGTACGCTGGTATAGCCCCCGTCCCCCTCAAGGACTACATCGAATCCATCCACATTCAGGGGCTTAAAGACGTTATCGTTCACCAGCGTCAACTGCGCCAGGCCCTCGCGCACCTGGTCTTCAGCGAAGAGACCTTCGAGCAAATCGGGCCGGCTGTCAACTCCGGGCGATCCATCTTCCTCTTCGGTTTTCCGGGCAACGGGAAGACCTCCATCGCCGAGGCTATCGGCACGTTGCTGATGGAGGGCGATATGTACATCCCCTACGCCATCGAGGTTGAGGGGCAGCTTATCAAGGTCTTCGACGACGTGAACCACGTAGTCCTGGAGGAAGAATCCTCCTACAAGATCGATTCCCGCTGGGTGAAGATCAAGCGTCCCTTTATTATCGTGGGGGGCGAGCTGACAATGGAGAGCCTCGACCTGGTCTACAACAACGATTACAAGTATTATGAGGCGCCGTTCCAGATCAAGGCCAACGGCGGCATCTTTCTCATCGACGACTTTGGACGCCAGCAAGTGCGCCCCACAGACCTGCTGAACCGCTGGATCGTGCCGCTGGAAAAGCGCATCGACTTTCTGACGCTGCACACGGGACGCAAATTCGAGGTGCCCTTCGAGGTGCTGATTGTCTTCTCCACCAACCTGGAACCCCGCGATCTGGTGGATGAGGCGTTTCTGCGTCGCATCCGCCACAAAATCGAAGTGGGCAATCCCAGTTGGGAGGAGTACGCGGAGATCTTCAAGCGGGTATCGCAGGCCAAAAAAGTCCCGTTTACCGAATCATCCTTAGCTTATCTGATCCGCGAGCACTACATCAAGCCGCAACGCCCGCCGCGCGCGTGCCACGCCCGCGACTTGCTGGATCAGGTCATCGACATCTCGCGCTATCTGAACGTCCCGCCCACGTTGAGCAAGGGACTGATTGATCGCGCGGCTGAATCGTACTTCGTGGAGTTTTAGGGATGCAGGCAACCTTCCCAGATTTCTGGTGGAATGAGGAACGCCCCCTGGTCTTTGGGCATCGGGGCGCGCTGCGTCAAGCACCGGAGAACACCCTGGCAGCCTTCCGCCAGGCCGTGACGCTAGGCGCAGATGGTGTGGAGTTGGACGTTCACCTCTCTGCCGATGGCGTCCCAATGGTCATCCACAACGCCAAAGTCGATGCCACCACCGATGGGAGCGGCTATGTCAGCGCGATGTCCCGCGAGCAGCTTCAGGCATTGGACGCTGGTTCGCATTTCGACGCGGCCTTTGCCGGCGAGCACATTCCCACCCTGCAAGAGGTGCTGGCCGAGGTCGGGCATGACTTGCTCTTCAACATCGAGCTAAAAGACCCGGTGGGCCGCTCTATGGACATCGAGTTGGCTGTGGTGAACGTGGTGCGGCGGATGGGGATGGAGGAGCGCGTGTGGTTCTCCTCCTTCAAGCCCTATATCCTGCATCAGTTGAAGCAGTTCGCGCCGCGCATCCCGCGTGGGCTGCTGTACAGTCCTTTGCATCTGCCCACGCTGCTGCTCGCGCCGGT
>SLSP01000010.1 GCA_007130345.1 Thermoflexales bacterium | reverse complement strand
CCTGAGCGTCCCCCGTTGTGCTGGCCGCTGGCAGTCACCGTCAGTTCTCCAGGCCCTCCAGCGCGACCAAACTCTGCCCCACCGGCACATCGACGCCGGCTGCGCGGAGCGCGTTCTCCATCCCCAGGAGGAACGCGACCACGTAATCCCGCGTGCGCGCCTGTCCGATGTGCCCCACCCGCAGAATCTTCCCGCGCAATTCGCCGATGCCGCCGGAGATCATCACGCCGGCGTCGTCCAGGAGATGCTGCGCGATGTCGGCTGCGGCGACGTCCGCACGCATACGGAAGGCCGTGGTCAGCGGCGAAGCGTACTGCTCGCTCTCCACAAACATCGGGAAGCCCAGGGCGCGCAAGCCCTGCCGCGCGGCCCGCGCCGCCGCTGCGTAGGCCGCGTAGCGGCGCTCGATGCCTTCTTCCAGCAACGCGCTCAAGCTGTGATGCAGCGCGTAGAGGTTGCTCGTGGGCATCGTCACCGGCGAGGGATGCCAGTCGCCCCAGTTCTCGGCGTACCAGCGCCACGTCCTGAGATCAAGATACCAGCCGCGCCGCGCCGTCCGCGCCTCAATCATCTCCCATCCGCGCGGGCTGATGCTCAACAGAGCCAGCGCGGGGGGCGTTTCCAGCGTCTTGTTCGCCACGGAGACGCAGAAGTCGATGCCCCAGGCATCCACCGGCAGCGGCACGCCGCCCAACGACGAGACCGCGTCCACGATAACAGGCACATCCCGCGCCCGCGCCGCTGCCGCGATCCCCTCCAGCGGATTGAGAACGCCGGTCGAAGTCTCGTGATGCACTATTGCCAGTGCCTGCACCTGGGGATGCGCGTCCAGCGCGTCCGCCACCATCTCCGGCGTGATGGGATCGCCCAACGCGGCCTGCACCACGACGGGTTCCAGGGCGCAGCCTTCGGCCACGGACAGAGTACGATCCCCAAAAAAGCCGTTGATGGGAATTAACACCGAGTCGCCCGGTTCCAGCGCGCTGGACATCGCCGCTTCCAGAGCCATCGTGCCAGGGCCGGACAGAATGTAAAGGTCGTGGCGGGTGCCGAAGACCTGCTTTGCCATCGCCAGCACCTCATCATATAGCCGAATCCACGCCGGCCCATAGTGCGGCATCGAGGGGACGGCCATCGCCTCGCGCACGGTATCGCTAATATCCACCGGGCCGGGAATCATCAATTTGGTTCGTGTCATTTTGTTGCCTCCAAAAAGGTTACGTTGTGGGGGAGATTTCAAACCGTGCCGTCATCTTACGCCAACCCGCACCAAAAAGCAAACGCAAGCTGGGTTTGGGATGCGCCTAAACCACAGCTTGCGTTGCGTATGCCAGTTTTTCGTGGGGATTACGGCGAAGCGTTCTTCTCCGCTTGCACCGAGATCACCTGCAGGCCCCGCCGAGGGCCATGCGGCAGTGTGACCGTCAGCAGCCCATCCCGGACGGTAGCCGTGACGCTATCGGCTTCTACTGGGGCGTTCAGGCGGAAGGCCCGCCGGAAGGGGCCCCGGGGGCGATCCTGTACCACGTAGCCGCCGTGCTCCACGGGGCCGGGGAAGATCCCCTCCACAGCGATCACATCGCCGTCCAGCGTGATGCGCAAATCCTCCGCGCGCAATCCCGGCACGGAGGCCAGCAAGACCACGCTCTCTTCGGTGGTGTACACGTCCACCGGCAAGCGATAGACGGCGTCGTCCTCTTGTCCCAGGGCGCGCATCACGCGGGCCGGGCTGAAGCGCGGATCGGCGGCCCAGCGGCGCACCCGCTCGCGGAGCGCGCCGTAATGTCCGCGCATGGCTTGCCTGCACCAGCGCATCAGCGTCGCCGCCGGCTGTTGCCGCTCAAAATGAACATATAGTACATCATCGTGGAGATGGCCTGGGCGAGCGCGGCCACGTAGGTCAAGGCCGCCGCCGAGAGCACCTTGCGCGCCCCAGAGAGAGATTGCCGGTCTGCCAGGATGCCGCTCTCTTCCAGCAGGTTCATCGCCCGGCGGCTGGCATCCAGTTCCACCGGCAGGGTCAACAGGGCGAAGATCACCGCGCCGCCGAAGAACCAGACCCCCACCGTTGCCAGTTGCGTCGAACCGAGGAATAGCCCCACCATAAAGATGATCGGGCCAAGCCACGAGGTGAAGTTCACCACCGGCACCATCCCCGCGCGGATTTTGAGCGGGGCATAGGCGCGCGCGTCCTGGATGGCGTGCCCCACCTCGTGCGCGGCAATCGCCACCGCCCCCACCGACGCCGACCGCGCCACGCCGTCAGAGAGGCGCAGCGTCTTGTTCCGGGGATCGTAGTGATCCGAAAGCTCACCGCCTACCCGCTCCAGTTTGATTGACAGCCCGGCAGAGCGCACCAGCGCGCGCGCGGCATCTGCGCCGGTCATCCCCCTGGCGTTGGGGTGCTTCAGGTATTTGCGATAGGTGCTGCGCACGCGCCATTGCGCAAACATCGCCAACAGCAACGCGGGCAGACTGAACACGATATAGAGTGGATGGATAAACATAGACATTGACCTCCTTGCAAGTAGCAAATGACAAATGGCAGAAATGGATACCGTTTCTTGGCGTCAAAAGAGTTTATGACTTCCCTGAAAAAAGGCAAAAATCCGCTTTTTCCACACGCGACCTACTACCTATATGAAATGGGTGTGTTTCAAATGAGTTGAAAACCCAGGGCTGGCGCGGTCAGAGACCGGCCAGAGCGCGCTGGGGCCGGTTTCTGACCGCTCGCCCCAACTGAAATGAAACACACCCATATGAAATTCGCACGCGAAAAATCTATATCTAGCATCAACTTTCTAAAAAAATCGGGTTTTTAGGGTTCCTTCAGCAGATTCAGTTTACAGCTATTCAACAGCGGCGGGATGCAACCAATCGTGCAGGTTGGCTTCCAGAGCCGCGACGTCTTTTTTGCATAGCTGCTTGATCCGCTTGTAGTTGCGAGCGGCTTCTTCTGCCAATATCTTGCGACCTTGCCCTGGCGTATTGAGTACCCCGCGCTGTTCGGCAAAGGGGATAAAGTAGGCTTCCTTTGGATCACGCTCGGCGCGTATGGCTGACCACTGCCACTCGGCGGGGAGCGTAAGCCCGGCCAGGACCCACACTTCGATTTCTTGCCATGCGTTTTCGGCGATGAGGGTACGGCCGTGCTCTTGGGCGGCCCACACCTCACGGTGGGTGAGCCTTTCCCGCCGTTCCAGTTCGCCATCCCGATCTACACACAAGAGAAACACATCCACCATCGGGTTTTCCTCGAAAACTTCGGTAAGCGCGTCTTTATTCAAGGCCCACGCGATCCCAGGCCGGGCAGGCGTGTGAACTTCGATGATCGCGTTGGGTTTACCCAACGCTTCGAATCATCGCCTGGATGATGGGCTTGAGGATGTATTAATCATTGCGGGAATCTTCTGGAATGATGAGGACTTTGGTGCTCATAGCAGGTCTTCCCGCAAAAAGCTCACGACGTTTTCAAACCACCCCGAGGCATGGAGGCGGGCCGGGTCTTTCTTCTCCAAGACCTGGCGTGCGGACTCTGGTAAATCTATGAGGCGACAAATGCGCCCCTCGAGTTGGTTTTCTAAGCGGTAGATGAGGGACGTATGGCGCAGGGTTTCCGCATTGACCAGGCGCAGGAGGTGCGGGGAGTGGGTGGTGGCGATGACCTGGGCCGCGCCCCGCGCCACGTTCTGCTCGATCAAGTCCAGGAGCAGGTGCAAGCGCGTGGGATGGATGCCGTTTTCGAGTTCTTCAAAGAAGTAGGCGGGGGCCAGTTGCGCGCCGAGCAGCGCGGCCAGCAAGGCGAGGAAGCGCAAGGTGCCATCAGACGCGCTGTAGGCGGAGACCTCTTGTCCGTCTTTCTCCACTAATACCAGCAGCACCTTTCCGGTGAGGTCGGGCTTGAAACGCACGTCCACCACATCCACCGGGGTTAAACTGCGCAGCCAACTTAACAAACCGGCTTTGCGGGAGGGGGTTTCGCAGAGTGTTTGCAATACTGAGGCCAGGTGCTCGCCGCGACCGCCCAATAATTCTTGCCCAGGGGTAGAAGGTTGGCGCATAGCGGCAGGGGTCGGTTCGAGAAACCGTATCCGCCCTAAAGTTTCTATAAACGCGGGGCGCAGGGTTTCAAAAAGCTCCAATTTTTCAAAGTCTGCGTGTTTTTTGTTCCGCAAGGCTACGAAAAACGGTTCGACGAGCTGCGTCAACACCGACCGGCTGGCGCGATACGGGCGTTGATCCTGATGTACGGGTTCTCCAAGCACCGACACCCACAACCGGTCAGGGTCATTCTCGAAAGGGTACGCGGCAAAGACTTGATCCGGGCCATAGTATAAAGACTCGGCGACAACTCGGGGCCGCCCACCATTGTAATCAGGGGCGACTTGTATGCGATACACGCAGGGCGTCGGGGACTCCAACAAGCCTTCCACCTGGACTTCGAGGGCAAATGTTTCGGCCTGCCGGTAGGCAAGCTCTCGGATACCCCCGCGGATGCCATCCCAAACCAACTCGCTGCCGGGCCCGTATTTCTCGCCGGTGATTTCGGCCAGACTATACCTCCGCCCAATGCCGTGCAGAAACCGGAACGCATCGCGCAGATTGCTCTTGCCGGAGGCGTTGGTGCCCATCAGCAGCGTCAAGGGGCCGCAGGCAAGCGCGGCTTGTTGGAAATTCTTGAAATTGGTCAGTTTGAGAGACGTGATCACGACGGGCCTCCGCGTGTCAGACCTTTAGGTTGGGAGAAAGTGTCCGATAGTAGTATTATACCCAAAGAACATTAGAAACACATCAACGCGCGAGCAACCGCGCGACGCGATATACCGTTACCGGGTGATCTAGGCCCTTGAACGCCATGCCGGGACGTGGTTCAGCCTCCACGACGTCCTGCAACAGGTCGTAGGTGTTCTGGCAGATGAGCACCTCGCCGGCCTGTGCCGCTGAACAGATGCGCGCGCCCAGGTTGGCCGCGTTCCCGATGATGGTGTAGTCGGCCCGCCGCTCACAACCGATTTCGCCCACCACCACCTCGCCGGTGGCGATGCCCACGCCGAGGCCGGCTGTCTCGATGCCCCGCGCCTGCCAGCGCGCGACGATCTCCCGATGCGCGTCCAGCATTGCCAGCCCCACGCGCACCGCCCGCACCGCGTGATCCGGCTGCGGCAGCGGCGCGCCGAATAGGGCCATCACCTCATCCCCGATGAATTTATCCAGCGTCCCCTGGTGCGAAATCAGCATCTCGGTCATGTTGCTCAGGTAATCGTTGATGAACTCCACCATCAATTCCGGATCGAGGCGTGCCGCTAACGCGGTGGAACCGCGCAAGTCGGCGTAGAGCACCGAGAGCACGGCCCGCTCGCCCCGCAGTAGCTCGACATCGGGATGCTCCAGCAGCCGCTCCAGCACACGCTGATCGAGGGAGCGGCCCAATACGCGCCGCAACTGGCGGCGTTCCAGGCTTTCAAGAATTGCCGTGTCCATTTGGCTGACGACGGCCATCAACAGGCGGCGCTCTTCGGCCCCAAAACCGCGCCGCTCATCCCGGTTCACCGCGCCGAAGACGCCGATGATTTCATCGCGCAAAATCAGGGGGACGCACATCGCGGCGCAGCGGTGGCGATCTCCCTCTCGATGACAGACCAACTCGCCTTGCTCCACCGACTGATACGCGATGCGATTCAGGAGCGCGTGATGCTCCGGGTCTTGCAAGAAGTCCCGGTCAGAGATGGCGCGCATCTCCAGCCGCTCCCCGTCGGGATTGTACAGCATCACGAAGCCGACTTCCGCCTGGATGACCGCGCACAGTTCCACTAACACCACATCGAGCATCTCGTCGAAGGGCAAGTTCTGGTCACGGATGTGATCCACACGGTAGATGGTCTCCAGTTCCTTGTTGCGCAGGGCCAGTTCGTGGGCGGCGTGGGCCTGGACAACGGCTGAATCGATCTGGCTCTCGGCGATGTGCAGCAGATCGACATCATCCGCATCGAAGGGCCGCTCAAAGCGCCCCAACAGCAGCGCGCCGAGGGGGTCATCATGCATGTAGATGGGGACTGCCGCCAGATATACGGGCGACGCCGTTTCCGCCACATCCCACACCGACACGTCATGATGCCGCATCGCGTGCCGCGCCACCTCTGGAGAAAGCCGCGCGTGATGCGCTTGCCAGGCCGCGTCATCTTCCTGGACGACTTTGAGCAGCAGTTCGTCGGTCTCGTGGTCGATCAGGTACAGGCGACACACACTCGCCGCGAAATGCCGGGCCACTACCTGCGCCACGCCAGAGAAGATCGTCGTGGGCGTGGTGGCCGTGTCGCGCACGTGGTCGATGTCCAGGACGATGTCCAGCGCCTTCTGCTTCAGGGCCAATTGATGCCGCAAAGGAGTCTCGTTCATAGCCGCTTATCCCCCTACCAGGCCCGCCAATCCGGGGCCTCGATGATGGCTTCCTCGCGCTCCGGCCCGACGCCGATTAGCATAACCGGCACGCCGACGAAGTCCTCAAGCCACGCGAGATAGTCTTGCGCGGCCTGGGGCAAATCGCGGCGCGCGCGGATGGCGCGGATGTCCTCGGCCCAACCGGGGAATCGCTCGTATTGTGACGCGCAATCCGCCAGCACACTGGCATCTGGCGGGAAGTGCGCCATCCGCGTGCCGCGATAATCGTAGGCCACCGCCACCTTGAGATGCTCCAACCCGCTCAAAACGTCGAGCTTGGTCAGCGCCAGATGCGTGAATCCGTTGATCTGCACCGCGTACCGCAACGCCACCGCGTCCAGCCACCCACAATCGCGTGCCCGCCCGGTGGTCGTGCCGTACTCGTGGCCCACGTCCCGAATCCGCTGGCCGACCGCGTTCTCCAACTTCGTGGGGAACGGGCCACGGCCCACGCGCGTCGTGTACGCCTTCGTCACGCCGACCACGCGCTGCACGTATCGCGGGCCGAAGCCCAGCCCCGTCAGCGCGCCGCCCACCGTCGGATTGGAACTGGTGACGTAAGGGTAGGTGCCGTGATCGATGTCCAGCAGCGTGCCCTGCGCGCCCTCGCACAAGACCTGCTGCCCGGCTTCCAACGCCTGGTTGATGCGGAGCGCGACGTTGTCCAGATAGGGGGCCAGCCGCTCGGCATACGCGCAATACGCCGCCACGTTAGCCTCGACATCCACCGGCGCCTGCCCGTAAATCTGCGTCAGCCAGCGGTTTTTACTGTGGAGGAGCGCGCGCACCGCCTCCGCGAACGCATCCAGGTCGCGCATCGCCCCGGCGCGGATGCCTACGCGGGCCGCCTTATCCGTATACGTCGGGCCGATGCCGCGCCGGGTCGTGCCGATGGCCTGCGCGCCCCGGCCCTGCTCTTGCGCGCCGTCCAGCGCCCGGTGACAGGCAAAGATCAAATGCGCCGTCTCGCCGAGCTTGAGATGCCGGGGCGATACGTCGATGCCTTGCTCCTCCAGTTCGTCGATCTCCGCGAGCAAGCTCTCCGGGTTGACCACCATCCCGCCGCCCATCAGGCACAGCTTCTCCGGGTACAGAATCCCCGACGGGACGAGGTGCAGCGATAACTCCTGCTCCCCGTAGATGACCGTGTGCCCGGCGTTATCGCCTCCGGCATACCGCGCCACCACATCGGCCTGTTGGGTCATCCAATCCACCACCCGGCCCTTGCCCTCATCGCCCCATTGCGCACCAAGCACCACCGTTGCTGGCATAGCTCCCTCCTGCTGATAGATTCTCTCGCATTCTACAACCGATACCGCCTCGCGTCAATTCGACTTTGCACGATAGCGAATACTTTAAGCCACAAGCTACACGGCAACATCGGCAAGCAGACTCTTGTATGGACAACCAAATGATACCACTTGTTCTTATAGGAAGTTATGCTATTCTTGTAAATAAGGCCGCGTTAAAAAGTGCGCCATGCGAGCGTGTCAGCCCGGATTGCCCAGGCTGAAGTTATGTCAAAAAGCAGTTGAACGTTACGGATCCTTCAATACGTCAAAAGAGGCAATTATGCTGATTATCCCATCTGCCGTTCCCATGAATATCGAGCTTGAATGTGGTGCCTGCGGCCATCGCCAGGCTTACGCCGTCCCCACGCCGGATTGTGAGCTATGTAGCAACGACTGGATGGAAGCCCGGTATGACTATGATCGCGTGCGTCGGTTATGGCCCGATATTTTGCGCCAGCGGCCTTTTAGCATGTGGCGCTATCGTGAACTTCTGCCAGTCGAGAATGACAACTACCAGATCACGATGGGCGAGGGCGGCACGGCGCTACTCCGAGCTAACAATCTGGGCATGATGCTCGGCACCCCCAACATCTTTATCAAGGATGAGCGCCAGAATCCCACCAACTCCTTCAAAGATCGCCAGGCCGCGCTGGTGATCTCGATGATGAAGGAGGCCGGGATCAAGGAACTGGTCGTCGCGTCCACCGGTAACGTCGCCATCTCCTACTCCGCCTACTCGGCGCACGCCGGCATCAAGTTGTGGACGTTCCTGCCGAGCTTGGTGCCCCCGGAGAAGATGCGCGAGATCGCCATCTACGGCAGCGAAGTGGTCAAGGTCACGGCGACTTATGACGAGACCAAGAAGGTCGCGGCGCGTTTCGCCAAGCACAAGGGCATCCTGGCCGACCGAGGTATTCGCAACATCGGCACCCGCGAAGGGATGAAGACCATCGCCATGGAGGTGGCCGAGCAACTGGCCGCCGAGCTTGGCCCGCCACAGCCCGGCATCCCCTGGCGCACGCCCGATTGGTATATCCAGTCGGTGAGCGGCGGTATGGGGCCGGTGGGCTTCTGGAAAGGGTACGAGGAACTCTACCGGATGGGCCTGGTAGACCGGTTGCCCAAGCTGGCCGCCATCCAGGCCGCCGGTTGCGCGCCGATGGTACATTCCTATCGCAAGGACTTGCCGGAAGCGGAGCCGGTGCGCCATCCCAATACCCGCGTCATCACCATCGCCACCGGATACCCCGGCCCGGCCTACAAGTTCCTTTACCGGGTCATCAAAGAGCACGGCGGCACCTTCGAGGAAGTGACCGATGAAGAGGTCTTCCGCGCGCTGCACGTCCTGGCAAAGATGGAGGGGCTATCAGTCGAGCCGGCGGCCGCGACTGCCTTCGCGGGCCTGTTCAAGCTGTTGAGCCTCGGCGTCATCAAGCGCCACGAGGTGGTCGTGGTCAATTGCTCCGGGCACACCTTCCCGGTAGAGAAGTTCCTGCTGGATGATAACTGGCTCAAAGTTGTGCCGGCCAGCGTAGCCGAGGCCACCCCCATCCCCACGCCGGCGCGCCAACCCGCGACGGAAGGGCTGCTAGGGGCCTTGGATCAATTGGATGAGCGCGTCAAACGCATCGCCATTGTCGAAGATAACCCGGAGGCCGCCCGGTTACTGCGGCGCATCTTGCAAACCCAGGGCGATTTCCAGGTCTTCGAGGCGCACACCGGCAAAGAGGGCGTGGCGCTTATCCGCACGACCCGCCCCGATGTGGTTTTGTTGGATATGATGATGCCCGATATGGACGGGTTCGCCGTGTTGGACAGCCTCAAAGCCGATGAAGAGTTGAAGGATATTCCCGTCATTGTCATCACGGCCAAAGAGCTTACCCCCAAAGATCAGAAACGCCTCCAGGGACAGATCGAAATGCTGTTGCAAAAAGGGTCATTTATGGATGACGATCTACTTGAGGGCATTAACGCCTTGCTAGGCCGGAACAAGGGAGATGATACCGCATGACCAAAATTCTCTACGTTGAAGATGATCTATCCAGCCAGCGCCTCGTGCAGCGTATTCTCACCGCCGAAGGATTCGACGTGGTGATCGCGGGCGATGGCATTCATGCCATCGAGTCCGCCCGGCGCGAAAAACCCGATCTCATTTTGATGGATATCAACATCAGCGGGATGGACGGCTACGAAGTGACAACGCGCCTGCGCACCATCACCGGGCTGGAAAACGTCCCCATCATCGCGGTGACAGCCGCTACCCTCCGGGGCGACCGCGAGCGCGCGCTGGTCGCCGGATGCAACGGCTACATCCCCAAGCCCATTGACGTGGACAAGTTCACGGATCAGGTGCGCGCCTATTTGGTGGGGATGGAGGAAACTGTCGAATCGGCGGAGGAGAAGGCTGAGTATCTGCTCGAATACAATCAACGGCTGGTCAACCGCCTGGAAGAGAAGGTGCGCGAGTTGGAAGAGGCCAATGCCGAGTTGCAACGGGTCGAGAAAATGAAATCCGACTTCGTGGTGCTGGCCGGGCACGAATTGCGCACCCCCCTGACCGTGATCTACGGCTATTTGCAAATCCTTCAGGCCAACCCGGCCATCCCTGGGAACAATGAAAACGAGGGCAGCCCGCGCCATCTGCTGCACAAAGTCTCCGAAGCCGTCGAGCGACTCAGCCAGGTCATCCAGGACATCCTCAACGTCTCCCTCATCGACGCCAACCGGCTCGATCTGGCCCATGAACCGGTCTTTATCAACTCCGTCGTGCAATCGGTGCTGCACAACTTGCGCAGCTTTGGCCCACAGCGCAAGCTGATCTTCGAGCTAGGCGGCGGCCTGAAGAAGGCGCCGGTCATCGAAGGGGATCCCCGGCGGCTGCACCAGGCCATCGGCAACGTGGTGAGCAACGCCATCAAATACACGCCCGATGGCGGCACCGTCACCATCGATGCTGAATCGCTGGAAGATAACGTGATCCATATGTGGATCAAGGACACTGGCGTGGGCATCCCGACCAACCAACTTCTCCATATCTTCGAGCGCTTCTACGTGCTGGAAGATGTCGCGCTCCACCGCTCCAGCAAAACCGCCTTCAAGGGCGGTGGCCTGGGCCTGGGCCTCGCCGTGACCAAAGGCATCATCGAGGCACACAACGGCAAAATCTGGGCCGAGAGTCCCGGCTATGACGAAGACGCCCTGCCCGGCAGCACGTTCCATCTGCTATTGCCCATCGGCAATCCTTTTGTGAAGGCTGAAGAATAGCCTCGCCAGTCGGGCCGGCGCACCGGATCGTCTGGTGAGCGCTCCAAGCCCCCGGCCTCGGGGGCGACTGGATAGTTCAAGCTCGTTGAAACCGTCCCCGAGACGGGGACTCCGAGCTTTTTTCTCAGAGACCGGCCTGATGAGCACGCTCCAAGCCCCCGGCCTCGGGGGCGGCTAGACAGCGCGGCATAAATAACTCCCCAGTTGAATTTGCTCCAAGGGGAACGTCAGTTCCCCGGTTCGCCGCGTAGTCGCGGATCTGACGATCCGCTCTGAGCGGGGCTAACTGGGGAGGGACT
>SLSP01000327.1 GCA_007130345.1 Thermoflexales bacterium | reverse complement strand
GGCGGCACCATCGCGTGCGGCGATTTCCTGAAGCAGCGGCATCCCTTCAGCAAGATCGTCGCCAGCGAGGCGCTGCAATGCCCCACGTTGCTCAACAACGGCTTCGGCGGCCACCGCATCGAGGGCATCGGCGATAAGCACGTCCCCTGGGTTCATAACGTCAAGAACACGGACATGGTCACCGCCATTGACGACCAGGCCACCATCGACCTCATCCGCCTGTTCAACGAGCCAGCGGGCCACGAGTATCTCAAGCAGCGCGGCGTCGCGGCGGATGTGGTGGCGCAACTCGACCTGATCGGCATCTCCGGCGTGGCGAACATCCTCGGCGCGATCAAGATGGCGAAGTGGTACGAACTCACCGGCAAGGACGTGATCCTCACCGTGCTGACCGACTCGATGGAACTCTACCAGAGCCGCCTGCGCGAGGAGCAGGAAAAGCACGGCGAATACACCGAACTTGCCGCCGCCGCCGACTACGAGCGCTATCTGCTCGGCGAGAACACGGCGAATATGGCCGAGTTGACCTATCCCGACCGCAAGCGCGTCCACAACCTCAAATACTACACCTGGGTCGAGCAGCAGGGCAAGACCTACGAGGAGATTCAGGATCAGTGGTACAAGGACGACTACTGGACGAGCTTCCAGACGCAGATGGACGAGATGGACGAGTTGATCGTCGAGTTCAATGCGCGGGTGGGGTTGTTGAAGTAGCCCGCTTCGGATAACCGCTTCCCCGCCCGTGCAGTATCTGCGGGCGGGGTTTTTGTTGCCTCTCCGCCGATTCCGTGCTATGCTTAGGGTCACAGTGGACTTGTTGAAACCGAGGGAGGTAGCAATGACGATCACATACACTCCTGAGAGTATTTTATCGTCGTTAGGCTATGCCGATCCATTGGATGCGGCCCGTCAACAGGCGCGGATGATCCTGCTAGGGCGGTTGGCGCGTTATGAGGCGCACATCCGTGCCCTGGAAGCTCAGTGGGAATGTACGTTAGCGGATATGAATGTCCGCTATACCGCGCCCGGACAAGAAAAGGCCGCTGCCGATGACGCTTATCTGGACTGGCAGTGGTATGCTGATGCTAAAGCCACAGTACAAAAACAACTCGCGGCATTGGAGTGATTCCTTATGCTCCAGTTGTTTTCACGATATACGGCACTTTTTGATTCCTGGCAGATTCTACGCTATGAGCAAGAAGGTGAGAGTTACCTGCTTCACATTAAAGCACGTTTATGTGATGGCAGTTGGTTGGTATTGCGAGATTACCTGTTTCAGGATGGCTCCCGGAAGTATTCTTACCACTGGATGAACGCAGATGAAACGTTTCGCCGTCGTTGGGATAACGCCCCGCATTGGCCCACCGTGCCGACTTCGCCACACCACGAACATCGACCTGATTGCGAGATTCCCGGAGCTTCCGTCATAACCAATCTGGAAGATTTATTTGCCTATCTAGAGAAAGTTATTCAATGTTAGTTTCTCGACTAAATCGAAGTTCACAATCACATACAACACAGCCCTCCCTTACCCCCGGAGATAGCCATGATCAAAAACCCCAAACGCTGGCATAGCCGGCTAGGACTTTATATCTTCTTTGCGGGCCTCTTGCTCGGAATGTTCTTGGCGGGCATGTTGACCTGGGCAAACCTGGAAGCCGCGATGTTCTACGCAATTCCCGATTCCAGCGCGCAAGCTCTCGAAAACTTGCGCTGCCCCATCTTGCTGAACCGGCACGAGACGGGCGTGGTCTCCGCCACATTCGCCAACCCCTCGGATCGGGCGCGGCGGCGCACGGTGGATGCGTACATCAGCCACGGCTTCGTCGTCTCGATGCGCGAGGAGCGCGCGCGCTTTGACCTCGAACCCGGCGCGAAGTACACCGTCGAGTGGCCGATCTCGCCTCAAGACGCGGTCTGGGGGCGGTTCATCCTCGTCCGCCTCTACGTGCAGCGCAACCTGCCCCTCCCGGCGCGCACCGGGAGTTGCGGCGTGCTCGTCGTCGATCTGCCCTTCGGCACCGGCGCGCAGATCGCGGGAGTGACCATCGGCGCCAGCCTGCTGCTGATGGCGAGCGGCGCGGCCCTCTGGCTCACGAGCGCGAAATCCCTGCACCAGCATCTGCGCCATGTCGATTACATGACCCTGGCGCTCGCCCCTATGGTCATCCTGGCCCTGGTCTTCAGCGCGGTAGGGGGAAGCGGCGGATGGAGCGGGTTGCTGCTTTTGTTGACCTTCCTGCTTATCGTCTCCATTGTCACATGGGCGCTGAGTTGAAACTCTCCGCGCGCGGGCCGCTCCTGGGTCAGGGCGCGATATGCGCTCCCATCCTGCGCGCGCTGCCGGACTGGTTCGGCGTTGAGGAGGCCACGCGGCAGTACATCGCGGACATCGACACGCTGCCCACCTTCCTCGCGGAGTTGGATGGCGCGACGGTAGGCTTCCTCACGCTCAAGCAGCACACGCCCTTCGCCGCCGAAATCCATGTGATGGGCGTGCGCCCCGAAGCGCATCACCGGGGCGCGGGCCGGGCGCTGGTCGAACTCGCCGAAGCGTACTTGCGCGAGCGCGGCGTCGAGTACCTCCAGGTCAAGACGCTGAGTCCCGCGCATCCCGACACGGGCTACGCTCGCACCCGCGCTTTCTACGCCGCGTGCGGCTTCCGTCCCTTGCAGGAATTCCCGGAGTTGTGGGGGCCGGAGAACCCGTGCTTGCAGATGATCAAAGGGTTGTGAAGGACAAATAATACGACACTTTAACGAGGGAGGAGAAGATGTCTGACGAACTCCAGGACTATTTAGAGCAAGCCTATGCGTATGAAGAGGCGGGAAATCTCAAAGCGGCCCTCGCGGCTTGTGCTGCGGCTATTTCCCACGATCCACAGTCGGCGTTGGCG
>SLSP01000563.1 GCA_007130345.1 Thermoflexales bacterium | reverse complement strand
CACTCTGTGTATCTTTGTGTTGTCTCTGTGTATCTCTGTGTCAAAGTTGTCGAACTTAACAAAAAGTGTCCGGTAGTGAATGTTCTTATCGCTGCCCGGCGTCTCGCCAGCGCGCGCGGCCTCACAACCGCGCCGGTGCGCTGGCCTGTCCCGTGCGGCGCGCGTACTATGCTGTACTATTATGCTCCTGCACCTTTTCTACAACCAGATCCAAAACCGCTTCAACGTCCATAGGCTGACACGGCAGCACATTAAGTTCTGCCCCCTTGTGAAGATGATGTGGATGTGTCTTCACTTCTGGGTGATGCGCTGCATTATCCCAACGCTTAATCAAACCACCATTCGGGGTTTGCCAATGGAAACTGTATTTCTGTACACGGATCGCGCGATCCACAACCGCAAATAGCTCGAACATTTCTAACAAACTGCCATCGCTCCACGTAAGCCGGTAGCGGAACAGTCCGATGTCTCCTTGCGCCTCCTCACGTATAATTTCCCAGCGCGTTATTTCCGGCGTCAGCACGATGAACGCCTTGATAGCGCTCAGATAATCAGACGTATCGTTCACGCAACCGACTCCAACTGTTGGATCTTCTGCACCAGGTCTTGGCGCAACGTATACAGCCCCATCCACTCGAAGAAATCCGGCGCATCGCCGAGTTTACCGGCTTCAAATTGTTGGGTAAACGTCGCGGAATCGAGGTGATAACGTTCTTCGAAGGCGCGCAGGTCACGCTCGTAGCGCGCCAAACGCGCGCGTTGGCGGTTCAAAGTGATCCCCAGCAGTTTCTCTAGCATCAAGTCCAGTTCTTTGGGATCGTAAACGTCCTTGAGTACTTCTAATTTCGACAACGTGTCTGTCATATCTGTACCTCCCTTACAGCATCACGTCCTCAGCATATTTATAGACGTAGATGCCCAGGCGACTCTTCACCGCGTCACCGGTGCGCTGGCCTGTCCTGCCAGCCCAACAGATTGCCCCGCGCTTGGCTGTACTTCTGCCAATGTCCAGGTCCTTATCGCTGCTCGGCCCATCGCCAACGCGCACCACCTCACCACGTCGTCGGTGCGTGGGCTTGTCCCGCACGGCGCGCGAGTTTTACAGCAATCCACCTTGCTTGTGCATACCAACTCAACCACCGCTGTCTGGCTCACATCTGCCCAATAGGTCTCACAAAACAATGAGCATCTCCCCCAAATGTTGTAAGTCGGCCAAAAACTGCTCGACTGGCGGCGCAGTGATCCAGCGCACCTGCGCCCAATCATCGCGCGTCGCCGAAAGCAGCAATCGCGCCAAATCAACCGGAAAAATGCCCGCGGCTTTGCCCTGCGCGCCGGTAATTGCATCGAGAAGCGAAAGCTCGTGCTGGCAACAAAACCCCCAAATATCGGCAAAATCTTTGGGTTCCTCGCGATCAATCAAGGCGGTGATTTTATTCGCCAGGATATTCTCTGGGCTATCCAAGCGTCCCAGGATCGGGTGCGAACGCACTACCCCAACCCTCGCGGGTACGTCGTTAATGCACTCGATCTTCAACGGGACGCCAGCATCCAGCAATGTCAACCGCGCGAAGCGTGCTTCTTGTAAAAGCACTTCACACTGCCAGGTTGTCGAGCGCGACAAAGCTTCAATCACCCGCGCCGTCCACAAAGGAAAATGTTCATCGTCATCTACAAACAGGTCTAAGTCATCCGAAAAACGATGATTCAGATACCCGCGTGATGCGGCGGTCCCGCCGCTGAGATAAAAACCGGTATCCAGATGCGCGATGATTTTGAGCGCCCGGTCTTGAAAAGGATACAGGGTGTCCAAGTAAAACCTCGGCGCAATCGTCATCACGACACTAACTCCGGGTGATGTTCTGGCAGCCAAGCAACTAGAAAATCGAACCCCCGCTTGCGGCTTTGCGAGCGGATGCGCGGCCGCCAACGCGACCAGCCTTCCACCAAAGCGCGATAGCCTAGCAGCCGCACAATCTCCGGATAAGGCGCATATTCCAACAAACGCACGGCAGCCCAGTCTCGATCTAGGCGTCCCCAGGTCAATCGCCCGGCCAGGATGTCGGCAAACTGAGCTGCATCTATATCATAATCCCACACGTAAGCTAATTGCACAGGCCCCTCCGAGAGATCAGCTTCCTATACTGGACATTATACCGATTTGCGTTCACGCCTGATGATGAATCGTCAGGCTGCCACCCAAAGCCTGCTCAAGCAGGCTATTGAAGAGTCGGCTTAGGCCGACTTGATGTAGCAGCCAGCGAATTCATTCGCTGGATAAGTAAATCGGTATAAACTCTACTGACCCTGGTAACGCACACTTTTGCCCCAAAAGTTGGCCTACCCCACCGATTCTCTTGCCCGCTCCCGAAACCACCCCACCGTCCGGCGCAGCCCTGCGTCAAAATCCACCACCGGCGCAAAACCCAACAGTTCCTCCATCCGCGCCGTATCCGCCTGGGAGTGCTTCACGTCGCCGGGGCGCTCCGCCTCGAAGCGCGGGGCCAGGTCGGTCTCCAAAATCCGGTTCAGCGCGGCGACCAAGTCCAGCAAGCTCGCCCGCCCGCCCAGCGCGGCGTTCATCACCTGGCCCACCGCCGGTTCGCTCTGGCAGGCCAGCAGATTGGCCTCCACCACGTTCGCTACGTAGGTGAAATCCCGCGATTGCGCTCCATCCCCGTACACCACCGGCGGTTCCCCGCGCAGCATCCGCGTGATAAACTTGGGGATTACCGCCGCGTATTCCGAAGCCGGGTCTTGGCGCGGCCCAAACACGTTGAAATAGCGCAAGCAGACCGTCGGCAGGCCATAGACTTCCCAAAAGGCCACCGCGTAGTTCTCGCCGGCCAGCTTGGCGACCGCATACGGCGAGAGCGGCTGCGTTGGCATAGCCTCATGCT
>SLSP01000109.1 GCA_007130345.1 Thermoflexales bacterium | reverse complement strand
GAAATTCCGGCGTCGTGCCGTAGAGAATGGGGCGGCCCAACGTATCCGCCCGGCCCAAATCCTCGATCATCCCCGCGCTGAGAAGTGTGCGCACCACGCTATCCGAACCAACGCCGCGAATGGCCTCGATCTGCGGGCGCGTCACCGGCTGCGCGTAGGCGATGATGGCCAGGGTCTCCATCGCGGCCTGGGTCAGGCGCAGTTCCACCTCCAGGCCCAGAAGCTCCTCCACATACGGCGCGGCCTCCGGCGCTGTGACCAGTTGCACGCGCTGGCGATGGCGTTGCAGGCGCAGGCCGCGCTCGGCCAACGAGGCTTCGAGCGCGGCTAACGTTGCTTCGGTCTCTTCTGGCGAGAGGCCCGCCGCCGAGGCCAGGGCCTCCGGCTTCACCGGCTGCGGCGCGGCGAAGATCAGCGCTTCGAGCAGGGCTTCAGGAGAAAGTGGGCCTCTGCCCCGCGCGTGGTGCTCCGGCGACTGGCTCATGCTTGCTGCACATCGTCCTCTTCGGGATTAAGCCCCGCCCAATCGTGGCGCTCCTCGATGGGCAGCGGGGGCGGCGGAGGCGACTCGGCTTCCGGTTCGGACTTCGGCTTCTCCGGGAGTTCCGGGGGCTTGGGCTTATCGGGCGACTCCGGGAGCTTGCGCGGGGCCGGATTCGAGGACACCCGCAGACGCACTTCGGGATCGCTGGAGACCTGCAAGCCCAGATCGTCTTCCAGCACCGTATGCACACGCGCCACCAACTGGCTCGCCATATTGGGGACGCTGCTCCCGGCCCCGACTTCCACATCCACAATGGCCTGCACCTTATCGCCGCGCGCCTTGATTTTGGGGTTGACCTTAATCACGCCGGGCAACGGGCCGAGGCGGTGTTGCAGTTGATGCACGATGCTGTCGATGCTGAGGGTCGCCATCCCACCGCTCACTTGCTGCACGCGGATGAACTTCTTGCGACTGGGGCGCACCTCGAAGAAGATCACCAAGATGAAGACCAGGTTGAAGACCGCGGCCAGCGCCAATCCGATGATGAAGCGGATAGCCGGTTGCACACTGCCAAAGTAGACGCCCCAACTTTGCATCCACTGCCCCACGTTGGTGAGAATGACCTGCGGCATAACAAACGTCGCCGTCATCACGGCCATCACCAGCACAACTCCTAGCACAATTAACACTCGGTTAAACGTATTCATAGCTACCTCCTCTGTGAATGTTTGGGAACCCGGACGAGACGCCCGCGTTCCATTTATGTTATCGTTGGCGAGCTGGCAACTCAGGGCGACTCTAACCTCGCCTGCTCACGATCACTTCACGGCCACTGAATGTCCACCTCGAACATCATCCGCTCGATCCAGGCGGTTTCCCCGGCCACCAGATTGCCGAGTTCCAGGTGCGTGATGGTCAACACGCCGGTAGCGACGGGCAGGGCCTCGTACACCTCAAACGCCTGCGCGACTTCGGCTTCTGTGTGCTGATGCGGCCACATCAAAACCGCGACGGCCTCGCCCGCCGTCTGGTAATCAGCCTCGTTCAAGACGAAGGCAAAATGCCGGACGGTGTGCGGCACCGGGGGATCATCCTCCGCGCGCGGCCCGGTGTTCTCCGCGTTGCGGAAGTGCCACCCGGCGATGTAGCGGTCATTCAGCCCGCGCAACGGCAAGGTCACGTAACGGCTGAAGTCATCGTCAGGTTGATCCGCGCTGCCCACCCAGATCGACCAGTCCTCGCCCTCCCGGCCCGCGTAATCCAGCCGGAAGCGCAGCCCCGCGCCGATCTCCCGCTCGAACGCCGCGCCCCGCGTCACCTCGCCGGTGAAGCGCGCGGCAGTCTCCGGCGCGGCGGCATCGGGCGGCGTCCGCGTGCAAGCGGCGGTCAGCAGCAAGCCGACAAGTAGCAGTGCCCGCACCATCAGCCCACGTTTGACGTTTGACGTTTGACGCCTCATTCGTATCCCATCCTTCGATAGCCTTCTCGTTCCGCGCCCCAGGAGATGGTGGCATCCAGGCCCATCTTGGCGGTGCGGGCCTTCGCGCCGGGGGCCTGCCGCGCCGAGGGATCGAGGCTGGAACTGGGCTGGTCGGGGAAGACGTGCAGCCCGCGATCCGCCTGGAAGCGCGTGGCGATGGCCCACTCGACCGCCGCCGGGTCGTCGATGTCCACGTCGGTCTCCACGATAACGACGTGCTTGAGCGAGGGATGGCCTCGGAAAGCGGCCTCGATGGCTTGGCGACCGTCCTCTGGCCCGCGCTTCTCGATTTGCACGACGGCGTGCAGCCACGAGCAGCCGCCGGGCGTGATGCGGACGCCGGTACACGCGGCGACTTCGTTCACGGCGGCGAAGATGGTCGGCTCGCGCGGCATCCCCATCAACTGCTTGTGCTCCAGGCCGGCGGGCAACAGCGCGTGGAAGATCGGCTCGCGCCGGTGGGTGATGGCCGTCACGCGGAAAATCGGCTGCTCGCGCGTGCCGTCCATCGTCCCGGTGAGGTCGGGGAACGGGCCTTCGGTCGTGAACTCGTGGGTCAGCACGCCTTCCAGCACCAGTTCTACCCCGGCGGGGATGCGCAGCGGCGCGGTCTTGGCGCGGACGGTGGGCGTGGGGGCCAGGGCCTGCGCCACCGCCAACTCGTCCACGCCCTTCTCCGGCGACATCGCCGCCGCGAGCAGGACGTGCGGCGGCACGCCGATGCAGACGGCCATCGGCAGCCCGGCGGGGGATTTGCGCCAGGCCGTGTCCGTGCCGCGCTGCTCCACAATCCGCGCCACGAACCGGTCGCGCCCGATGCGCATCAGCCGGTGGAACGAGACGTTGCGCCCGTAGTCCGGGTCGTGGATCACGGTGATGCCCGCTGTGATATACGGCCCGCCATCCAACGGGTGGTAGCGCGGAATGGGCACGCGGTCGAGATCCACCTCGGTCTCGACAACCTCCTGGCAGGGCGCGGCCTCGACTTCGGCGGGCGGCTGTGGGTGGGCGATAGCTTCGGCCATCCGCCGCACCAGGTCGCCGGGCGCGCAGCCGAGGGCACGGGCGTAGTGCTCGCGCTGCGCTACGTAGCCGGAGGCGATCCGCCAGCCGGGGTAGCCGGGCAGGTTCTCAAAGAGGACGGGCTGCCCATCGCGGCGCGAGATCTCCCGCGCAATTTCGAAGTGTGGCGCGACCGGTTCTGTGATGCACGTCAATTCGCCGGCGGCGTCCAACGCGGAGAGGAAGGCGCGGAGGTCAGGGATGGCGAAGGCGGCTTTTTCCATAAGGTTTTCCTTTTTACGTGACAAATCTTCGGGAAGACGCTACTAAATCGCTTGACAAAAACCAACTGTGTTGAAATTATAATTTCAACGCATCAGAGGTACGGTGACAGCCGCCCCCTGATGCTCGCCCCCACTACCGACGCAGGCGGCGGCAGGGGCTAAGTTAAGTTTACGCTGACGAGGTGAATTGTCAATAAAGGGCAATACCGCAAAAGTCACCCTGTTTGGGACACGGATAAACACAGATTCCACGGATAAAACCAAAAAATCCGTGTAAATCCGTGACTCTACTGAAAGAACCCTAAAAATCCGATTTTTTAGAGACTTGATACTACAGATAGATTTTTCGCGTGCAAATTTCATATATGTAGTAGGTTGCGTGTGGAAAAATCGGATTTTTTAACTTTTTTCAGGGGACTCAATCCGTGTCCTTACTTGAAATCAACCGGGGGGCTTCTTCTTGTCACCTGGAAGATAACCGCTTGCGTTTGCCCAAATTCCAGAAAGATATTAACATTGTGCTATACTGCCCGTTTGAAGGCGAACCGCGCAGCGTGTCGGTCGTGATGGAAGCGGTATCGGATGACAATGGTAGACAAGTCCTTACGCGCGACTGGGCACGACCGTGACATTAACGCGGCGGCCAACTTGCCGCGCGTTGCGCTGCACAGTGCCGCATAACCCAACGGTAAAAACTAGGGCGGGGAGTGCCCGAAGTCACGCTTACGGAGTCCTCATAGAGGACGTTGAGTTGAGAAGCGGCGCCGCGCGAGCATCTGCACTTCACTCTTGTCCCGCGTACCGCAAATAAGACTTGTGCAGTTCCCGTGGCTGGCTGACGTAAAGTTGCGTGTATCCGCATTGCGTGCAGACCCACGCCTTGATGGGATGGTGACGCATCCCGCGCAAGGTCACGTCCGGCTTCTCATAAATCCGAATAGCCAGGTCATCGGACCCTACAATATCCGCATTGGGGATGATGTCCGTCGATTGACAACTGGGGCATATTTTTTTGGACATAATTATAATCTCCTGGTGTACAATGCTTGCAAATATGACTCTGCTGAAAGAATCCTAAAAAATCCGCTTTTTTAGAAACTTGATGCCGGTTGCAAATTTTTTGCGTGCGAAGTTCATTTATGTAGTAGGTCGTGTGCGGAAAAATCGGAGTTTTGGACTTTTTTAGGGGACTTATGGACTGTATCGCACAAATTATCCCCAGTTCGCGGTAAAGCGCAAATCACATCAGGTTACACAAGGGAGGTATTATGAAAATTCTCAAAGCATTTTTTGAAACCATCAAAGAGACGTTCGTGGCCTGGCAGGAGGATAACGCTTCGCGGTTGGCGGCAGCCCTGGCCTACTATACTATCTTCTCCCTGGCCCCGCTGCTGATCATTGCCATTGCTATCATCGGGCTGATCTTCGGCGAGAGCGCGGCCCAAAACGAGATCGCGGCGCAGATCAGCGATACGGTGGGGCCGGACGCGGCCTCGCTGATCCAGACGATGATCGCCAGTGCCGGGGATAGTCAGTCGGGGTTCTTCGCTTCGGTGTTGAGCATTGGCACGATGTTGTTCGGCGCGTCGGGCCTTTTCAATCAGCTTCAAGACGCCCTCAACACCATCTGGCACGTTGCCGCGCCTGAGAGTGCCGGCTTCCGCCATCAGATCAAAAAGCGGTTTTGGCACTTTGTGATGGTGTTCGGGGTGGCGGCCCTGCTGCTGCTTTCCCTGTTCTCCAACATCGCGGCGCAGGTCATCGCGCAATACATCGAAATCGGCGGGGTGTACAAGACCCTCAACGCCCTTTTCTCCTACGCGCTGGTCACGCTGGCCTTTGCCGTCATCTACAAAGCCCTGCCCGATGCCAACATCGCGTGGCGGGATGTCTGGGTGGGCGCGGCGGTCACGTCGCTGCTCTTCGCGGTGGGGAATTGGGGCATCGGCTTGTATATGAGCAGCGGCAACATCGGCTCGACATTTGGGGCCGCCGGGTCGCTGATTGTGCTGCTGGTGTGGATTTATTATTCCACGCAGATTATTTTGCTCGGCGCGGAATTCACCCAGGTCTACGCGCACAAGTTCGGGTCGAAGATCGAATCTCTCGGCGCGGTGAAGGACGTGGAGACCGCCGAGGATACTCCAGGGGCGTCGGATTGACGCCCCTGGATGTGCAAGCTAACTGCGCTGAGGGCTACGCTATCGCGTTACCAACGTCACGCCGAAGTGATCCAGCACGCGCTGGATGGGGGTGAAGATGGTGACGTGCTCAGAACCGGCGAAGAGCAGGCCCACCGCCTTGCGATCCATATCCAGGATGCCCGATCCGGAGTCGCCGGCGTTGCTCATCTTGGTGGTGAAGACCTGATTGGCGAAGCGGCCCATCTTCCCGTGGAACTCCACATCGGCCATAACGTCAACCTGCACCACGATGCCCTCGGTGTGACCGGTGGTGCGCCCCACCTTTTGTACCGGCTGTCCGAGCATCGGCTGCCCGACGCCGGTAGGGAGTCCCAGGCCCAGGACTTCTGGCGTGATAAGCTCTGGCGAGAGCGGGCGGGCTATCGCGGCATCGAGCATGTTGATGCCGGGCGTCTTCTGCACGGCCTGGAGGTGATGGTTCGAGCCCGTTGTCTGAGCGAGCCAGTTCAGGACTTGCACGGCCATGTCGGCCCACTCACACTGTGAAGGGGCCTCCCCGAAGTCCAGCGGCGCGAACACGGCTAACGTGGCGATCTGGTCGGCCAGTTGTCCACCATCTGCCGGGCCAGGCTGGTAAATGGCATCCCCGGCTTTGGCGTCATTGCGCACGGCCAGCACATGGTTGTTGCTCAGGATAAGTTTTTCTCCCGCGCTCTCTACCACGAAGCCGAAGGTGCCGGCGGTGACTTCGGGATGCCCCACCGAGATACCGGGCTGTGCCGGGCGGCGGCGGCTTCGCGGGTCGGTCGCCACCTGCGCCCGTAGCCGGCCCACCTCAAATACATCGGTGCGCACGCCATCGACCCGCTCAGGGATCATATCCTCGGCGGAGAGTGCCTCGGGGGGCATTTTCTCCACGACCGAGACCACCAGGCTCAGTTCGTCGGTGAATTCGCCATTCGAGTGTTTATATCCCAATCCAAAAGCGACCACGTTGCGCTTGCTGAACATCTCCGGGAAAACCTGTTTGTAAATACCTCGGGCCTGAGCTAATAAACCTTCTGTCGTCATTTGTCCTCCTCTCTCTCTGATTGCGCGCCTAAAGCGCCGATACCCTGCACCCATATCGGCACGCCGTCGATACGCTCAGGGATGCGATCCGCCGGAGATAATTGCTCCAGCGGCACCTTGCGGGTGACGTTGACCACAATCCCCGGCCCATCGACGGGCCGATTATCCTGCATCCGCATCCCAATCCCGACGCTGAGTACGTTAGCTTTGCGGAGCAACGCCTCTTCGTGCCGGGATTTGATGTCCTTCAAGACCGCGAGTCTATCCTGGATGGATTCCATAGCGTGACCTCCTGGGGCTGAATTGCGTGCCACCATAGTGTGGCTAACATCACCAGCCACCCGACCAGCGCGCACCAGAAGCCCCATCCGGGGCGGATTTCTGTGGCGTGCAATGTGCTGAGGGCCGGGAGCAGGCGATGGAATGTGACGATTGCCGGGATACCGGTCAGCGCGCCCCAGGCCAGACCTAGCCACAGGCGCGCACCACGCAGAGCGTGTCCCCTGAAGCCCAGGGCCAACGCGCCCAGGATGCCGCCCACGCCCCACCAGAAGGGGACGCGCCAGCCGGGGGTAATCCAGGCCCCGATGATTTCGGGATAGGTGGGCAGCGTTGCCAGGGCCAGGCCGGCCCCGATGCCCCCACCGAGCCGTGACCAGCGGGGAGAGGTGGTCGAAAGGAACAGGGGAAGCCACAACGCCAGTCCCAAGAGGGGCAGCCGGAGCGCGTACAGGTTCACCACCAGCGCGCCGGTTTCGATTTGGGGGAGCAAGCGCAGCAAGTTGAAGAGGTCATAAGCGTTCCAGGCGAGCGCGGCACTGCGCAAGCCCACCCACGGGCCGAAGTAGCCTCCCAAAGCCACGCCCCACGCGATCAGCAGCAGCGCGAGACCAGACCCGGCGCGGTGGGGGCCAGATGGGGCGCGCATCACGGCACCGTGAGGGTGAAGTTGTCGAAAGCCACTGTCGTGGTCTGCCCACGTCCCACCGCATCGGCGAAGAGGCCCACGTACCCTTCGGCAGAGAGCGCGTCATCGACGCGCGTGACCAGTAACGTATCGTTGACGCGCAGTGAGAGCGAGGTGCCCCGGCAACGCGCTTCCAGCGTGTTGGCCGCCCGGCCCGTGAGGATCACATCGCTGGCCTGCGGGCCGGTCAGCGGGGTAGGTTCGCCATCCTCCACCCGGAGGATGAGATAGTAGCCGTCCGCGCTGATGGCGAAGAGGTAGTAGTTCTCCTCATCTTGCTGACGGCACATCACGCCCATCCAGTTGTTGATGGCCCCTTGTACGTGGCGCATCTGAACGCTCACGGTAACATCTCTATACTGCTCCTTCATCAGCGGGGTATACACGGCGATCCCCTGCCCGCGATCTTCGAGATATAGCTCGCCTTGCAGCGCGTAGACGGCACCGCCCTCGGTATCGAAGCGCACCCAGGCGGTGTAGGGTGGGTCGAAGTCGTCGCGCAACGTGGGCGGGGCGGAGTTCACGGGCGGCGGGGCCTCTTGAGGCGGCGCGGCACAGCCTGTGAACATCAGTAGTATCAGTAAAGCTATCCGGTACGCCGTCTTCCAACCACGCCACATCATAAAAGTGTCTCCTAAAATGTCTGCCGGGCCAAAACTCACGGGATCATGTTCAGATGATGTAACCGCTTCATCTTATGCGCAAGCACTAATCTCTGGTACCAGAGCGATTTACGCTCCAAGCCCTCGTCCCTGGGGGCGACAAAACGGTTCGATGATCTGAAGTTGTCCCCAAGATGGGCACTCCGAGCTATCCTTTGTATCGCCAGTCCCTACACTTATTGTAACACAAATTCAACTTGAGGGCAGGTCGCGCCATAAAGTGTCTTCACGCTTCACGTTTTACGCCTTCACGGTACAATAGGTTCGGATGAGTGAAGAGATAGAGTACACCCCCCATCACCCACCGCTCAACGGCGAGACCCAACTCGTTGGCTTGATGGGCTGGCCGGTGAGCCAGAGCCTCTGGCCGGTGATGTATAATGCGGCGTTCGCGGCGCTGGGACTCAATTGGCGCTACGTTCCCTTGCCCGTGGCCCCCGGCGAGGTGGAAGCTGCCGCGCGCGGGCTGGCGGCCCTGAACTTCCGGGGTGCCAACGTCATCGCGCCCCACACAGAGACCGTCCTCCCCGTGTTGAGCACGCTTCTGCCTAATGCCCGCGCTCTGGGCGCCGTCAACACCCTGGTCATCGACCGACGCGCCGATGGTGTCCCCCTCATCATCGGCCACAATACCACCGACCGGGCTTTCATCCAGGCGCTGCGAGCCGGTGGATTTCCCGATCCGCGTAGCCGGCACGCGGTGGTGGTCGGCGCGGGAGGGGCCGCGCGCGCCGTAGCTTTCGGCTTGCTCTGGACGGGCATCGGCAAAGTGAGCGTGCTCAACCGCACCCCGGCCCGTGCCCAGGCCCTCGTCGCGCACCTGGGGCGACGCTGCCCGGAGGATGCCCGGCGTCTCGAAGCGCTGCCCTTGACCGCCGAGACGCTCATCGAGACCGCGCGCGTCGCCGATTTGCTGATCAACGCCACCTGTGTGGGAATGTCCCCGCATCTGGAAGCCTCCATCTGGCCCGCCGACCCGCCGATCCCCGCGCACCTCACCGTCTTCGATTTAGTCTGTAGCCCTCATGAGACGCAGTTGCTGCGTCAGGCACAAGTCGCTGCCGCCCGGCCCATACGGGGTCTGGAGATGTTGATTTACCAGGGCGCGGCGGCCTTCACCCTCTGGACAAAAACCGGTAGCATGGACGATATCGCTTCGATTATGCGCGCCACCCTGCACGCTCCCGGAGATCGGAATGATGAGTACAGCGCGGCGGAAGTCCCCCTCAATTAGCCCCACTTAGAGCGGATCGTCAGATCCGTGTTCATCCGTGAGTCCCCTGAAAAAAGTCCAAAAATCCGATTTTTCCATGTGCGACCTACTACATATATGAAATTCGCACGCGAAAAATCTACATATAGTATCAAGGTTCTAAAAAATCGGAATACCGCAAAAGTCACTCTGTTTGGGACACGGATGAACACAGATTTCACGGATAAAACCAAAAAATCCGTGTTTTTCCGTGTAAATCCGTGTCCTTGCTTGAAATCAACCGGGGGCTTCTTCTTGTCACAGGGTTAGTTTTGCGCTATTGCATAAAAACACCCCCTGATGCGCAGGGGGTGTTATCGTTCCTCCGCCGTCATCACGCCAGAGCGAGACGGGGGCGGAATTTGTACCCGTAAACCAGCGTGCCCTCATCGCCCTGGGCGCGCAACCGGCGCGTGACCATCTCCACCGGCATCCCAATTTCCACGCGCTCCGGCACGATGTCCGTCAACTGCGCCGTGACCATCGGCCCCTCTTCCAGCTTGATGAGGGCCACAGTATAGGGCGCGTACTCCTCGAAGCCGGTGGGCGCGTGACGCAGTTCGCTGTAACTGTAGACCTCGCCGCGTCCGCTGAGTTGAAAAGGCTCCTTGGCCGGCTGATGGCACTCCGGGCAAATATCACGCGGCGGGAAGATAGCGTAACCACAGTGCGGGCACTCCTCGCCCTCCAAACGATACCGCTGGCCTCTTAATCTCCAATCCAGGGCAATTTTCTCTGTCATATTTATTCTCCTTAAAGTAAATCGTGTTGCGTGTTGAGCCAATCGGCTTATAGCGCCTCTAAAATGTGTGTGATGATGGTCGCACCGCTGCCGCCGATGTTCTGGGTCATCCCCAGGCGGGCATTGGGGATTTGCGCTGCCCCGGCCAACCCGCGCAGTTGCAGCACCGCTTCCACTACTTGGTAGATGCCGGTGGCCCCCACGGGATGCCCGCGCGCCTTCAGCCCGCCTAGCGTGGTGATGGGGATGCGCCCGTCGCGCGCGATCTCGCCGTCCAGCGCCAGGCGCACGCCCTGCCCGCGCTCCGCGAAGCCCGCGGCTTCCAGGCTCAGAGCGGACATAATCGTGAAGGCGTCGTGCAATTCGAAGAAGTCCACATCCCCGGCCTGGATGTCCGCCGCCGCGTAAGCCCGCTGCGATGAAAGCCGCGCCGCGTGCAACGCCAGCGGATCGGGCCGGTCGTGCATAGCGATAGGGTCGGTGGCAATGGCCGAGGCCCGCACCCGCACCGGCGCCGGGCTGAGGCTCCGCGCCACGTCCAGCGGGGCCAGGATGACCGCCGCCGCCCCATCACACACCGGCGAGGCGTCCAACAGCCCCACCGGATCAGCGATGATAGCCGCGCGGTTATAGGCCGCCGCCGTGATCGCCTTCGGGAACATCGCGTGGGGATTATGAACCGCGTTAGCGTGCGCGTTGACCGCGAAGTTGGCGAAGTCCTCCCGCGCCCAGCCGTACTCGTGCATATAGCGCCGCATCAGCAGCGCGTTCAGCGCGACAAACGAGACGCCCTGGCTGATTTCGTACTCGGCGTCGGCGGCCATCGCCAGCGCCGCCGTCGTATCCTGGCCCGACGTGTCCGTCATCTTCTCCACGCCGACGACCATGACGATGTCGCTCATCCCGCTGGCGACGGCCATCAGCCCCACGCGGAGCGCCGCCGCGCCCGAAGCGCACGCCGCCTCCACCTTGAGCGCCTCAACGCCCGCCATCCCCAGAAAATCCGCCACCACCGCGCCCAAATGCTCCTGCCCGGAGATGTGCCCGGAAAGCATATTGCCCACGTACATCGCATCGACCTGTGCCACGTTAGCATCTTGGAGCGCGTTCATCGCCGCGCCCAACGCCAGATGGCGGATACTCGTGTCCCAATGTTCGCCCACCGGAATCTGTCCAATCCCAATAATGGCTACGTCTCGCATAATTGTCGTCCCCTAGTTCACCAACAGCTTGTGACGATACCGCGCGTAGAGCGCGTAGTCGATT
>SLSP01000429.1 GCA_007130345.1 Thermoflexales bacterium | reverse complement strand
CCGGCGGGCCTTTATGTTTACGTGGGGAGCGCGTGGGGGCCGGGGGGATTGGCGGCGCGGGTGGGGCGGCATTTGCGGGGCAGCGGGCGACGGCATTGGCACATCGACTATTTGCGGGCCATCGCGGAACCCGCCGCTCTGTGGCTGGTCCCTGGTGCCCGCGTCGAGTGTGCGTGGGCGCGGCATCTTCTGGCACACGGGGGGCACGGCATCGTGCCGGGCTTCGGCGCTTCGGACTGCGCCTGCGGGACGCACCTGGCTTTTTTGGACGCGCGGCCCTGCGCGGATGTGATCTTCCCGATGACCGGGCCGGACGCGACGCGAGAGGTACGAAGACCTGTCAGGTTTTTTGAAACCTGACAGGTCTTATGGGGCCATTGGAGAGATGCCGCCGCCGGGTCAGTCCTCCGCGCGCCCGCGAGCAAGCTGCTGGGCCACGTCCACCACGCGCCGGGTCATATAGCGCGCGGCTTCGAGCACCGCATCCGGCACCGGTTCGCCGTCGGCGGTCGCGCTGACGCCATAGGGATTCCCGCCCGCGCCGAAGATGACGGGATCGGTGTATCCCGGCGGCACGATGATGCTGCCCCAGTGGTAAAACGTGTTGTAAAGCGCCATCAGCGTGGTCTCCTGCCCCCCGTGCGCGTTCTGCGCGCTGGTGAAACCCGCCACCACCTTGTTGCTCAACGCCCCCTTGAACCACAGCCCGCCGGTGGTATCGAGGAACTGCTTGAGTTGCGCGGCTATGTTGCCGAAACGGGTCGGTGTCCCAAAGATGTAGGCATCGGCCCACGCCAGATCGTCCAGCGTGACCTCGTCCACATGCTGCGTGGCCTCGATGTGCGCCCGCCACGCGGGTTTCGCGTCGATGGTCGCGTCGGGTGCCAACTCGCGCACTTTGCGCAGACGCACCTCGGCGCCGGCGGCTTCCGCCGCTTCCTTCGCGGCCAGGGCCATCTGATAGTTGGTTCCGGTTGCACTGTAATACACAATTATCAAGTTTATCTTCGACATATCCAATCTCCTTCAGTGAGTTCCCTGAAAAAAGTCCAAAAATCCGATTTTTCCACACGCAACCTACTACCTATAGGAAATTCGCACGCGAAAAATCTATATCTAGTATGAAGTCTCTAAAAAATCGGATTTTTTAGGGTTCTTTCAGTAGAGTCTTCAGTTAGAAATCATCAGCACTACCTTGAGCGCGTCCTCACGCTCATCCGCCAGGGTGAAGGCTGCGGCGGCTTGCTCCAGCGGGATGTGGTGGGTGATCAGCGGGGCGACTTGCACCTTCGCGTCGTGGAGCAGTTCCAGGGCTGTGGGGAAATCGCCGTTGGCATACATCAGCGAACCGAGCAGCTTCAGTTCCCAATCCTGCACCTTGCCCAAATTGACCGGCACATCGTCGCTGAAGACTCCGGCCAGGACGATGGTGCCGCCCTTGCGGGTCACGTTGAGCGCGTCGTGGAAGGTGGCGGCGACGCCGACGCACTCGAAGATGACATCGGCGCGGGTCGGGCCGAAGGCGTCGCGCGTGGCGCGCGCCAGATCGGTCTCCAGCGGATTGACGACGCCATCGGCCCCCAGCTTGCGGGCCAGCGCCAATCGCTCTGGCAGCACGTCCGTGACCAGGGCCTTGCCCGATCCCAGGGCTTTGAACGCTTGCAGCACCATCAGGCCGATGGTGCCCGCGCCCAGGATCAACACGTTGCCCCCCATCGGCACCTCGGCGATGCGCACCGCGTGGACGGCCACCGCCAGAGGTTCTGCCAGCGTCGCCGCGTCCCACGTCATGCCATCCGGCAAGCGGAACGCCTTAGCCGCCGGCACGCTGATGCGTTCGGCCATCGCGCCAGGGGTCTGACATCCGATGACCTTGAGGTGCTCGCAGATATTGTAGCGTCCGTGACGGCAGTTGTAGCATGTGCCGCACACCAGCGAAGGCTCCACCGTAACCCGGTCGCCTATGAAGAACTCGGTCACGCTGGCCCCCATCTCTACCACCGTGCCGGCGAACTCGTGTCCCGGCACGATGGGCAAGTCGATAAACGGGTGCGCGTCGTGATAGGCGTGCAGGTCTGACCCACAGATGCCGACTTGCGCCACTTCGATCAACAGGTCATGCGGCCCCAACGCCGGTTCCGGCGCGTCCATCACGCGCAACTGCTTCGGTGCGTATAGTTCTACCTGTCTCATCAAACCCTCCTTGTTCTGGCTAACTCAACCCGGCAAGCGGTCGGGACTGCGCCTCACCGTCCGCGCGGGGGCGGTGGGGTGATGCTGATCCGCTTCTTTTCTGGAACGCCGCCCACCTGCTGTTTCCCTATGGTGAAGAACCCGCGCCCAGAGGCAAGGTGTATTGTGACCTCGGCCTCGGTTTGTAACAGGGTCAGCACTTCGCCCAGGGCCGCCAGGGGCAGGTGCATCTGCACCGCATCCCCTCTCTGGGCGTCCTCGTTGATCTCCTGATCGGGGTCTTTGAAGCGCAGGTATCCCGCCGCTTTATCCTGAGCGGTGTAGAGCGTGATCTGCGCGCGGTTTCCCTGGTAGCCATTCGGGCCTCCATAGATACGAACCTCATACGCTGTGACTTCCGTTGGCATATCGCCCTCCTTACAAAAGTGATGCGAGTTAGTTTTTGAGATGCAGAGATTTTGACTCTACTGAAAGAACCCTAAAAAATCCGATTTTTTAGAGACTTGATACTAGATATAGATTTTTCGCGTGCGAATTTCATATAGGTAGTACAGCACGGCATAAATAACTCCCCGGTTGAATGTGCTCCAAGGGGAACGTCAGTTCCCCGGTTCGCCGCGTAGTCGCGGATCTGACGATCCGCTCTGAGCGGGGCTAACTGGAGAGGGACTTCCGCCGCGCTGTAGTAATAGGTTGCGTGTGGAAAAAT
>SLSP01000130.1 GCA_007130345.1 Thermoflexales bacterium | reverse complement strand
GGTCGAGCACGCTGGCGAAGAAGCGGTCGTAGTTGACGGCCAGCCGCGCAAAGCGCGCCTCTAGTTGCGACACCTCGGCGGGCGTCGCCGCCTTGGGCACCACGTCGAGGTAGACGTAATCGCCCGGCGGGACGAGCGTGCGCAGCGCAGCCGCGATGTGTTCCGGCGCGAAGTTGCCGAACGTCCCGCCGAGCGCGGCGTAGATGCGCGCGTCGAAGTCGGCCAGGAGGCGGGCGCAGGTCTCGCGGAACGCCGGCTGCGTGAAGTCGGCCAGCAGCAGCGTGACGGGGAACGCCTCAGCCGCCAGGTTCGCCTCCGCCAGTTCCAGCATCCGCCGCGACGAGTCCGCGCCGAAGTAGGCCCACGCCGCGCCCCGCGCGTGCATCTGCCGGAGCAGCATCCGCTCGGCGACGGCGTTGCCGCAGCCCAGGCTGACGAAGGCCACGCGGGTCTCCGGCGCGCAGAAAGTCTGCCGCTGGAAAAACGCCACCTCATCTTCCCATCGAATCTCCTCGAAATCCGCGTTGCGATAGGTGTAAAACGACTCCGCGCCGCTTTCTGTGTAAAAAAGGTTCTGCTGCACCAGCTTCTTGCGCTGGAAATCGGTGAGGTACTGCGTCTCTAGCGCCGCTTCCGGCGTCACGATGATCCATTGAACGGGCATAATCCTCCTTGAAGGTGCAGTTGTAGGTTATATTTAAGTCAAACGTGAAACGTCCAACGTCAAAACAACGCTTGACGTTTCACGCCCCCTGAATCTGCCGGATGATGTTGAGCATGTATTCGTCCATCTCGCGCATCCCCTGGTTGTTCAACTCGCCCAGGCGGGCCATTGTCGCTTCGGCGGATGCGGCGACGAGGCCCGAGGTGGGCGGGACGCCCACGCCTTCCAGCGCCAGGTACGCAAATTGGATGGCGGCGGCGACACTGGCCCCCATTTTGTAGGCGCACGACTCCTTCGCGCCGTCGCAGACGATGCATGCCAGCGCGCCGATGACGGTCTGGATGGCGCGGTCGGCGGCGGCGGCATCCCCGCCGAGCAGGTAGACGGTGGCTGCGGCCACGCCGCACGACGCCGCGATGGCCCCGCCGCAGAAGGCCGTCATCCGCGCGGCGTATCCCTTCACCAGCACCACCACCGCCGTGCTGATGGCAAGCGCGCGCGCCAGGGCCTCCGGCGGGCTGGATAACGCCTCCGCCACGCCAAGCACGCCCAGGAAGTTGTTGATGCCCTGGTTCCCGCTCCCGGCGACGGCCACGATGGGCACGGCGGAGCCGGCCATCCGCGCTTCGGAGGCGGCGGATACGAGCATCTGCGCGCGGTGCATCGCCGCGAAGGGCGCGGGCAGCGCGTCCGCCGCTTGCGCTTGCAACGCCCGGCCCAACGCGAGGTGCGGATCGGTCAGGGCTGCTTCGGCGGCGTGCCGGTTGACCTGGGCCGCCTCGGTCAAGAAGGCCAGGTCGGATGCGGACAGCGTCTCCACCAGCGCGAAGAGTTCCGCCAGGCGCAGCCCTTCCAGCGTGAGATAGTCCGCGTCGGCGATGACCTGCGCGGTGGATGTGAGCACTTCGCCGTTGCGCGCCACTTCCACAATGTGGGTGTAGTCGCCGGAGATGATGGCGTGGGCCGTGTCCCCTCCGGCGGCGACCTGGGCCTTGAGGTAGAGCACCTCCGGTGTGCCCGCGAGGTAGTCCACCGTCACCGCGCCGCGCGCCACCATCGCCCGCGCCGCCTCCAACTGCTCCGGCGTGACGCCCTCTAGCAGCGCGAGTTCCTTGCGGCTATCGGCGATCACCGCGCCGAGGGCGGCGGCGATGGGCAGGCCGCGTTCGCCCGTCCCCGGCACGCCCACGCAGATAGCGTTCTTGTAGATGTTGACGCTCACCGTGACCGCCACGCGCTTCGGCACGCGGCCCAGGGCCTCGGCGGCGCGGGCCACGCCCAACGCCACCGTCACGGGATCGGTACAGCCTAGCGTGCGCTTGATTTCACTGCGCAGCACGTCGAGAAAATAGAGGGTATCCACGATAGTCTCCTTGATTTGGCAACTGGCAAGCGGGGGTAAGTTGATTTGAGAAGGGGGTGATACATTGCACATCACAGCGTCAGGGGGTGTCAGAAAGGGGAGGCTTCGCCGTCTCATTCGGGAACCCTTCCGCGTAATCGCGGGCCAGGGAGCGCAGGGCGATGGTGACGCGGCGCGGACGCTCGGTGAGCAAGTCCATATCCTCCCAGCGTTGGGCCAGCCGCGCGATCTCCCGGCGCGAAATCTGCTCCTCGAAGGCGCTGTGCAGGTCTTTGATGCGGAAATGGCCGTTGAGCGCGTTGAGCGCGTGGCCCACCAGCTCACATTCCAGCGCGCTGAGCGCGGGATAGGCGGCGGGCGGGCGCACCTGCGGATCGAGCACGGCGGCCTGGAGCATCTGCAACCACAACACGACATCCTGGATGAGGTGGCCCATCTGGAAATAGAGGCGATTCGACCACTCCGACTCGCCATCTAGTTCGTGGATGAAGGGGGGGGACGTGATTGTCGTGCCGTAGGCGGCGAAGGGGAA
This sequence comes from Thermoflexales bacterium, assembly GCA_007130345.1. Taxonomy (GTDB): domain Bacteria; phylum Chloroflexota; class Anaerolineae; order B4-G1; family SLSP01; genus SLSP01. The sequence continues at coordinate 345 of SLSP01000130.1, read as the reverse complement.
CTCGGCGGCATTGAACAGGCCCACATTCGGCGTGACGGCCTCGGCGCGCAAGAGATCCCAGCGCTGCTCCGTGATGGTGTAATCGAGCTTGACGGTCACAAGCACGCCCCCGGCCATCCGCCAGTACCAGTGCGCGCCGATGCGGCCCAGGTAGCCGGGGGCTTGCTCGGCAATTGCCGCCAGAATTTGGTCGGCCAGTCTCAGGGATTGATAGGAGGGGAAAAAGTTTACCATAGGGTTCCTCGGTTGGGTGATGGGTGATGCAAGCGCACATGGCTGCCACGTTGTCGCGTCACCTCAAATCCAGCTTGTTTGTAGCGCTTTGATGAGCTGTGGTGGGGTACG
>SLSP01000199.1 GCA_007130345.1 Thermoflexales bacterium | reverse complement strand
CTAAGGCTTACGGCAGTTCGACCGCGCAGCCGTCGCTGGCCCCGGCCACGTCGCGCATCTTCCAGGCGGCGGAACGCGAGGCCGAAGCCTTACGCGACGAGTACGTCAGCACGGAGCACTTGCTCCTGGCGATGGCCGACACCAGTTCCGGCGGCGATATGGCCCGCTTCCTGGCGGCCCAGGGCATCAACCGCGAGTCGGTGCTGCGCGCGCTGACCTCGGTGCGCGGCGGGCAGCGAGTCACATCCGCCTCGCCGGAGGACACCTACAACGTACTGGAGAAATACGGGCGCAACATGACCCACCTGGCGCATCAGGGCAAGCTCGATCCCGTTGTTGGGCGCGATGAGGAGATTCGGCGCGTGATGCAAATCCTCTCGCGGCGCACCAAGAACAATCCCGTGCTGGTCGGCGATGCCGGGGTGGGCAAAACCGCCGTCGTTGAAGGGCTGGCACAGCGCATCAGCCGGGGCGATGTGCCCGAAAGCCTGAAAAAGAAGGAGATCTTCCAACTCGATATGGGATCGCTGATCGCCGGGGCCAAGTATCGCGGCGAATTTGAGGAACGCCTCAAGGCCGTCCTCAAAGCCATCGCCGACTCCGAGGGCAAGATCATCCTCTTCATCGACGAGATCCACATGGTGGTGGGCGCGGGCAAGGCCGAAGGTGCGATGGACGCGGGCAATATGCTCAAGCCGATGCTGGCGCGCGGCGAATTGCAGACCGTTGGCGCGACCACGCTGGAGGAGTATCGCCTGCACATCGAGAAGGACGCCGCCCTGGAGCGCCGCTTCCAGCCCGTCTTCGTGGCAGAGCCGGATATGGAGGGCACGGTGAGCATCCTGCGCGGGATCAAGGAGCGCTACGACGCGCATCACGGCGTCCGCATCCAGGACGCGGCCCTCATCGCGGCGGCAACCCTGAGCCAGCGCTACATCACCGACCGCAATCTGCCCGACAAGGCCATCGACCTGATCGACGAGGCCGCCGCCCGCCTGCGCCTGGAAATCGACTCCAAGCCCGCCGAGTTGGACGAGATCGACCGGCGCGTGATGCAACTGGAAATCGAGCGGGCCGCGCTCAAGCAGGAGCGCGACAAGGCCAGCCGCCAGCGTCTCGGCAAGCTGGAGCGCGAGTTGGCCGATCTCAAGGAGGAGAGCGCGGGGCTGCGCGCCCGCTGGGAGCAGGAGAAGGAGGCCATCCAGCAGATTCAGGCGTTGCAACAGGCTGCCGAGCAGCTCAAGGTCGAGATCGAGCACGCTGAACAGCGCGCCGACCTCGAAGCGGCGGCCCGGCTGCGCTACGGCAAGGCCCGCGAGTTAGAAAACGAGCTAGACGCGGCGCAGGAGCGTCTGGATAAGGTGCAGGGCGACAACGCGCTTTTGCATCTGGAAGTCGGCCCAGAGGAGATCGCCAAGGTGGTCTCCAGTTGGACGGGCATCCCGGTCTCCAGGATGCTGGAAGGCGAGCGCGCCAAGCTGATGCGGATGGAGGACGAGTTGCGCAAGCGCGTCGTGGGCCAGGATGAGGCCCTCGCCGCCGTCGCCAACGCCGTCCGCCGCTCGCGGGCGGGCTTGCAGGCCCCCGACCGGCCCATCGGCTCCTTCATCTTCCTGGGGCCAACGGGCGTCGGCAAGACCGAACTGGCCCGCGCCCTGGCCGAGTTCCTCTTCGACACCGAGGAGGCGATGGTGCGCATCGATATGAGCGAGTACCAGGAAAAGCACACCGTCTCGCGCCTCATCGGCGCGCCGCCCGGCTATGTGGGCTACGAAGAAGGCGGCCAGCTCACCGAGGCCGTGCGTCGGCGCCCCTACAGCGTCCTGCTCCTGGATGAAATCGAGAAGGCGCACGCCGAGGTCTTCAACGTGCTGCTGCAACTCCTCGATGAGGGGCGGATGACCGATGGCAAGGGGCGCACGGTGGATTTCAGCAACAGCATTATCATAATGACCAGCAACACGGGCAGCCGCTGGATCAAGGAGTTGGGCGTAGAGGCCGCGCGCGCCCATGTGATGGCGGAATTGGACAGCACTTTCCGCCCGGAGTTCCTCAACCGCATCGATGAAGTGATGCTCTTCCGCAGCCTCTCCCGCGAGCACCTCGCGGCCATCGTCGATATCCAGATAGATCGCCTGCGCAAGCTGCTCCAAGAGCGCGGCATCAGCATCACCCTGAGCGACGCGGCGCGAGAGCGGCTGGCCGATCTGGGCTACGACCCGGTCTACGGCGCGCGCCCGCTCAAACGCGCCATCCAACGGCACATCCAAGACCCCCTGGCGATGGCGATACTGGAAGGCCAATTCGGCGAAAACGACCAGATTCAGGTGGATGTGCAAGGGGGAGGTGAATTGACATTCACCCAAGCCTGACGGAACTTGCTCAAAATCCGCAGTAGCGCAAAACTGACCCTGTGACAAGAAGCAGTCTCCGGTTGTTTTCAAGTAAGGACACGGATTTACACGGAAAAACACGGATTTTTTTGGTTTTATCCGTGAGTCTCCTGAAAAAAGTCCAAAAATCCGATTTTTCCACACGCGACCACCTAAATATATGAAATTCGCACGCAGAAAATCTACATCTCGTATCAAGTTTCTAAAAAATCGGATTTTTTAGGGTTCTTTCAGGAGAGTCATCCGTGAAATCTGTGTTTATCCGTGTCCCAAACAGGGTGACTTTTGCGGTATTGCCAAAATCCAGTGGCTTTCTGGGATTTCGCTGGATGGTGGGGATAGAGACCCTTCGACTACGCTCAGGGTGACGCTCAGTGGGGGAAAAGCGATTGATCCGGCGAAATCCTGGAGAGCCTCAGTAGCGTTACGTCAGTTTCCCGACTGGGCCGCATCTGTTGGTGCGACGCCGCCCTCCGTGAAGGCCGCCGCGTCCGCCACGCCCCAGGCATAGCCCAT
>SLSP01000311.1 GCA_007130345.1 Thermoflexales bacterium | reverse complement strand
TGACGGCCCTGGACGCCTTCTTGCGGGATTACGGACATCGCGGCTTTGAGAGCGAACTGGATTACGAATCGGAGCGCATCGCGGATCGCCCGGATATGGTGCTGCTGGCTATCGCGGGGCAATTACAGGCCAGCGAGCCGCCACAATTACGCTCTCAAGTAGCGCAACGCAACGCTCAGGAGGCCCTGGATAATATCGCCTTCTGGTCGCGCGGCCTCTGGAAGAAGGCGTTGCAGTGGGGCCAAAACGTCATCGGACGCCGCGAGGATTTCAAGAGCACGCTGGCGTTGAGCCAGGCCCTCTACGGTCTCGGCATCCGGCATCTGGCGCGACATTTTTATCCGCAGCAACCCGACGACATTTTGTTCTTCTACACCTGGGAGGAATTCCAGGAGTTTGTGCAGAATCGAGGCAAGACGCGCGTCTCCCTGGAGTTGTTGGAATACCGCCGCTCCGAACTCGAACTGCACCGCACGCAACCGCCGCCCCCGGAGTTGATCTGGTACGATCCCGACACCAAGCACTGGCGCCCCGCGCTCCAAGACGAAGCGAGCGCGCTGGACGAGAACACGCGCGCCTTCACCGGCATCCCCGCGAGTCCGGGCGATGGCCCGGTTGAGGGCGTGGCGGTGGTGACGAACAACCCGCTGGAAGCCGCGCGGTGGCTCCTGGAGATGGACGGCCCCGCGATTCTGGTGACGCGCCTCACCGACCCGGCGTGGTCGAGCCTCTTTGCCCGGCTGACCGCCGTGGTGACAGAACTCGGCGGCGTGATCTCGCACGCGGCCATCGTCGCCCGCGAAAACGGCCTGCCCGCCGTCGTGGGCGTATCCGAAGTGACGCAACGGATTCGGAACGGACAGCGGTTGCGGGTGGATGGACGCACGGGCAGCGTGGAAATTTTACTGAAAGAACCCTAAAAATCCGATTTTTTAGAAACTTGATACGAGATGTAGATTTTCCGCGTGCGAATTTCGTATAGTTAGTAGGTCGCGTGTGGAAAAATCGGATTTTTGGACTTTTTTCAGGGGAGTCTTTCATGGGAAACGAAAGTAATCAGGAGGATTTTTTATGGCAGACATTCTTTATGTGCCCCTAGCCTCAGAACACACCCCGGAGAACATCCCCCACATCGCATCGGTTGGGGGCAAGGCCGCGGGCCTTTACTGGCTGGCCGTTCACGGTTTCTCCGTGCCACCAACGTGGACGTTGACCACCGACATCTTCGATATGGCTGTCCAGCAATCTGGGGCAGCGCAGTCAGTAGCCAAAATCTGGCAGCGTATGCGTGCCCTGGATCAAGACTGGCACGCGGTGCAACAAGCCCTCACGGAATTGGAGCCGGAGCGGCGCAGGGCCGTCGAACTGCTGCGGCGCGTCTCGCAATTCAGGCTGGTGGCCGACGCGCTCCTCGAACTGCCGCCCGTCTCAACCCATTGGGCCGTGCGCTCTTCGGCCACGGTCGAAGACAACCCGGAATACAGCTTTGCCGGACAATTCCACTCGTCGCTTTCGGTGCTGCGCTACGCGATCTGGGATGCAGTGCGCGAGGTCTGGGCCTCGACCTTCAGCCAGCACGTCCTCGCCTACTGCGTCCAGAACGCGACCCCCCTACCCCGGATGGCTGTAGCGATGCAACCGATGGCCCCCATCACGGCGCGAGATCGCTCCGGCGTGGCCTTCAGCCATTCGCCGGTGGAGAGTATGCCTGGCGTGTTGATCCAGGCCGCCTTCGGCACGGCGCAAGTCGTGGTGGAAGGCTACGGTGGTGACATTTACACCGTGCAAGATGACGATACTGTGCAGATTCAGCGCGTACCGCTGCCGCACATCAACATCACCGGGGGAGAAGGGCGCATCACTCAGGCGCCATCGCCGTCGGATTTACCTCTCACAGAAGATGAAGCCCGCACCCTGGCCCAACTGGCCCGCGACATCCAGCATCTCTGGGAAACGCCTGTGGACATCGAATTCATCTGGCGGGAGGGACAAGAACCGCTCGTGGTGCAGGTGCGCACGGCTACAGGCAGATAACCGCGCGCGAGGCATGCAAAAAGGCCGGTGACAATCACCGGCCTTTTTTCTGTCGGGGCGCTGGGATTTGAACCCAGGACCTCTACAACCCCATTGTAGCACGCTAGCCAAACTGCGCCACGCCCCGTCAATGGTCAACATTATACACCAATCCCCGAATTTAGCAAGCACGCGATGCCGGGGTCTGTGCAACACATCACGCTTAGCTTTGAGGAGATTGCACGATATTTGGCAATGGCTCGAAATCTGCCCTACGACGGCTCGATCAGGCGGCCGGTGATGTACTTGTGTAACACACTCGCCATCAAAGTTTGGTAGGGAAGCCCTTCTTCTCTGGCCCGTAATTTTAGCCCGACCAAGTCTTTTTCCGACAAGCGGATATTCACCCGCCGGTCTTTGCGAAACGTCGCGCTGGCGTAGTCCTGGTAGCGGGCCTGTTCCCCGGCCAAATCGGGAACAGATTGCCACGCTTCCGTTTCATAGGATTCGGCCAACAGCAGTTCTTCGGCGTCTAAGTCACCTTTCGGTTTCGGCATGGGGGGACTCCTTAACAGCAGCGTCTAGCTTCATCTTACTACATTGTGTGCTTTTGAGCAATAGGACATCCACGTAGGGCAATCACATCTTGTTCAAAAAGGCTCCGAGTCCCCGTCTCGGGGACGGTTTCGGTGAGCAATGGCTGTAAATTAAGGTTGTTTTTGGTGTGAGCCGCCCCGGGGACGGGGCTACGAGCTTAAAATGCGCTTACCCTGGACATCCGCGCCCTTGACAAATCCCCCGGGTAAGGTATGAAATAGAGAGTTAATGATTCCAGACTTCAGACTTCCGAAGTCTGACAGACTTCGGAAGTCTAGAAGTCTAAACGCACTCTGGAGGACTACATG
>SLSP01000406.1 GCA_007130345.1 Thermoflexales bacterium | reverse complement strand
TGGTGGAGACGGCGGCTATCCTCAATCACGCCACCCCGCAGAGCCTGCTGATTCTGGACGAGGTGGGGCGCGGGACGAGCACCTACGACGGGATGGCGATTGCCTGGGCCGTGATCGAGTATCTGCACAATCACCCGGAGCGGCGGGCGCGCACACTCTTCGCCACGCACTACCACGAACTCATTGAAATGGCAGAGAGCCTGCCGCACATCCGTAACTTCAATTTGGGCGTGGCGGAGGAGGGGCGCGACGTGGTCTTCCTGCACAAGGTCGTCCCCGGCGGAGCGGGGCGCTCCTACGGCATCCACGTGGCGCGACTGGCGGGCATCCCCGCGCCGGTCGTCCACCGCGCCGAGGGGCTGCTCAAAGACTTGGAGAGCGGCGACTTCCGCCCCGGCACGGCGGAACCGGAGCCGTTCCAGCCGGTGCTGCTGGCCCAGGAGCCGCCGGTGGTCACGGCATTGCGCGAGCTTGACGTCAACAGCCTCACCCCGCTGGACGCGCTGACGAAGTTGTACGAGTTGCAGAAGCAGGTCGGCGACTCCGAAGGAAAAGGCCAAAAGAAACAGCGGCGTTAAAGTGGTGACAGTCTCCCGCCAAGTGTTGAAGACATCCAAGCGGAGTTTTGCCACAAATTCTCACCAATGGTCACTAATTTAGAGAGGCAAACACTCGCTCAGCCCTGGGGCATCTTCTCCCTGGCATTCGAGGCCAAACGCCTGCCATCGTCGTGATGCGCCGCATCCTACGCGCGCGCAGACCGTCTCCAGACCTGACAGGTCTGGGTCTGGCCCGAACAACAAAAAGAAGCCCCGCCTGACCGGCGGGGCTTCTCTCGCGGCGATGAGACGGGATTATCCACCTCACCGCGCTCACTACTGGGGCGGCACGACTCGAACGTGCGGTACACGGATTCAAAGTCCGTTGCCTTACCAACTTGGCCACGCCCCATCGCGTTTAACATTTTACCACGCTTCGCGGTTTTCACAAACGCGAAATCCGCGAGCCGAGATTACGCGCTAACCTCTCTCTCTTCTCGATGCGAAGCCGACGCCAGTTTCATCTCCGGGGTCAGGGTCTTGAGGTGTAGTAGGTGCGCTGTGACCCCACACGCGACCACACCGAGGAAGCCGCGGATCCACCACGAGGACATCGCCACGGCAGATAGCGCGATGACGCTCCACAGCAAGGTGATGGACAGGATTTTGGCCTGCAAGGTGATGGCGCGATGTTCGCGGTAGTGGCGGATGTAATCCCCAAACCACGGGTGTTCAAGCAGCCAATCGTGCAAGCGCGGCGAACTCCTGACGAAACAGGCCGCCGCCAACAGCAAGAAGGGCGTGGTCGGCAACAGCGGCAGGAAAATACCGAGCATCCCCAATCCCACAGAGAGGACGCCTACAGCACTCAGAAACCAACGACGTAGTTTTTCTTTGTTCATAGTAGCTTAGTTTAACATTTGAGGGAGATTTTGTCAAAATCGTCCGCGCCGCCATTGGCCTAACCTGCCAGAGCGAGTAAAATACGGTTTAGTGGTATCTGGGGAAATTATCCGGATTATTGAGGTAATACGTTCAATCGCAGTAGCGTGAAACTAACCCTGTGAGAAGAAGAAGTCCCCGGTTGATTTCAAGTAAGGACACGGATTTACACGGAAAAACACGGATTTTTTTGTTTTATCCGTGAAATCTGTGTTTATCCGTGTCCCAAACAGGGTGACTTTTGCGGTATTGCGTTCAATCTGTTAAATCCGGTTCTCTTGAGGAGGTGCCGCCGATGAAAATCCGTTCGATTACGCTGTTCGCCGATGTGCCGCTGCCCATAACCGCCGCCGCGCTCGCGCCCTGGGGCGATTTCGTCACGCGCGCGCAGCGGGCCTTCATTGATGCCGGGTTCGAGGTGCAGACCACGCGCTTGGCAACCGACCTCTTCCCCCGGTTATCCGCGCTGGCGGGGCCGGGAGCGTGGCTGGATATTGCCGTTACGTTGGAAGCCCCCGCCCGCGAGCACGGCTTCGAGTACGTGTCGCTCGGCCCGGCCAATCTGCGCCTGCTCCCCGCCGTGCCGGAATTGCTGGCCGCGACCCGCGCCACGTTCGTCACCGCGCGCCTGCTTGATCCCGCCACTGGCGGCATTGATGGCGACGCCGTCCGCGCGTGCGCCCGCGTGATCCAGCAGGCCGCTCACATCGAGAAGGGCTTCGGAAACTTACGCTTTGCGGCGTTGGCACACGTGCCCCCCGGCGTCCCCTTCTTCCCGGCGGCCTATCACGCTGGCGGCCCGCCGACCTTCGCGCTGGCAATGCAGGCGGCGGATTTGGCCGTGCTCGCCAGCAGCGCGCCCGACGCCGAATCCGCGCGGCTGCGGCTGGTCGATTATCTCGAAGCGGAGGCCGCCCGGCTGCTCCCCGTGGCCGAGTGTCTGGCACACGACCACGGTATCCCCTTCACCGGCATCGACTTTTCGCTGGCGCCTTTCCCTTCTATGGAATACAGTATCGGCGCGGCGCTGGAGATGCTCACCGGGCAGCCCCTCGGCGCGAGCGGGACGCTGGCCGCTGCGGCGACGCTCGCCTCGGCGCTGGATCAGGCGCGCTTCCCGCACGCGGGCTTCTGCGGCCTGATGCTGCCCGTGCTCGAAGACCCGGTGCTGGCCGCGCGCGCCGCCGAGGGCCGCCTGAGCGTCGGCGAACTGCTGCAATGGTCTGCCGTGTGCGGCACGGGCCTCGATACCGTGCCCCTCCCCGGCGACGCCGACAAGTCCACGCTGGCCCGCTTGCTCTTCGACGTGGCGACGCTGGCCGCGCGGGCGCGCAAGCCCCTCACCGCCCGGCTGATGCCGCTCCCCGGCAAGGTCGCCGGCGATCCCGTCCACTTCGACTTCGCCTATTTCGCCGACGGGGGCGTGCTCGCGCTGCCGGG
>SLSP01000238.1 GCA_007130345.1 Thermoflexales bacterium | reverse complement strand
CCGCCGTATGACCCCTGGTTCTCCGGCGGGATAATGAACTACTATTACTTCGGCTTTGTGCTGTTCGGCTCGCTCATCAAGGCGTTGGGCATCATCCCTAGCGTGGCCTATAACCTGGCGATTCCCACGCTCTTTGCGATGACGGGCGTGGGGGCCTTCACGCTGGCCTCGAATCTGGCGGGGGGCGACCGCCGACGCGGGCTGCGCGCCGGCATCCTGGGCCTGCTGCTGGTGGTGGTGCTCGGCAACTTGGGCCAGTTCCGCCTCATCTTCAAGGGCCTGGAGCAGGTGGGCGGCGTGGAGTTCGAGAGCCTCATCCCCGGCTATCCGGCGGTGGTCTCCGCGCTGGTGGGACTGTGGCGCGTGGTCGTCCTGGGGCAATCGCTCAACTTCCGCCCGGAGTGGTGGTACTGGGACGCGACGCGCGTGATCCCCTTCTTACCAGGCGAGGTGGGCGCCATCAACGAGTTCCCGGCGTTCACGTTCCTCTATGCCGATCTGCACGCTCACGCGATGGCCCTGCCGCTGACCCAGGTGGCGTTGGCGGTGGCTTTGCAATGGGGCATCCTGGACTGGAAACCGCAGGAGCGCAATCCCCACGCGCCGCGCTGGTGGCAAAGGGCGCGGGCGCTCGTCCCCGCGCCGCTGGCGACCTTTGTGCTCGGCGCGCTGACGGTGGGCGCGTTGCGCGCTACCAACACCTGGGACTATCCCACGATGTTGGGGCTGATGAGCCTGGGCCTCATCGTCAATCTGTTCAAAATCGCGCCACAACCCGCTGCCCCCGTGCCGGTTTTGGTGGATGAGGCTCTAGAGGATGACGCGCCAGCCCCTGCCGAAGCGCGGCCTCCCAAACCGCGCTTGCTCCCCATCCCCTATCTCCGCCTCCTGACGCCGCTAATGCTCGTGGTTTTGGCCGAGGCGTTCTTCTTGCCCTTCACGCGGCATTACGCCGTCGCCTACTCCTCGTTCAAAATGTGGGAAGGCAGCCGCACGCCGTTGGGCATCTATCTGGTGATGCACGGGCACTTCATCTTCCCCTTGTGCGCGCTGGCGGGGGTGCAATTATGGCGCGTGCTGCGCCGCGTCCACGCCGAAGATGACGCCACACTGTGGTCGGCGTTGGGCCTCATCGCCGTGAGCATGGTGGTGCTGCTGCTATCGCTGCTTTGGATGGGGGTGCCGGTGGCGTGGATGAGCATCCCCCTGGGCTTTGGGGCCGCGTTGCTGGTACTCGATCCCGGCCATCCGCCGCGCGCCCGCGTGCTGTGGCTGTGGGTGGGGACGGCGCTGGCCCTCAGCCTGGCCGTCGAGATCATCGTGCTGGATGGCGACATCGGGCGGATGAACACGGTCTTCAAGTTTTACCTCCAGGTGTGGATGCTGCTGGCCTTGAGCGCGGCGGTGGCGATAGAGCGCGTGCTGGAGTACGCCTTCTCCACCGCGCCGTGGCCGATGGTGGATCGCTTGGCAGACACCGACGCGGCGCGCGCGCGGCTGTACACCCTGGGCGACGTCGTGGTGGGCGTGACCATCGTGCTGCTCTTCACGACCGCGCTGTACCCCGCGCTGGCGATTCCCGCGCGCATCCGCGACCGCTGGCGGCCTGAAGCGCCGGCCTCGCTGGACGGGATGGCCTTTATGCCCTATGCCGTCCAATACGAGAGCGGGGGCGAGATTCCGCTGGTGCAGGATTATGGCGTCATCCGCTGGTTGCAGGACAACGTGCAAGGCTCGCCGCCCATCCTCGAAGGCCAGGCCGAGCGGGAGTACCTGTGGGGCGGGCGCATCAGCATCTACACGGGCCTGCCTACCGTGGCGGCGTGGCGCTGGCATCAGGTGCAACAGCGCCAGGTGATGCCCGGCGGCACCGTCGAGCAGCGCCAGACCGACGCACGCACCTTCTACAACACCCCCTCGCCGGAGCAGGCGCTGACCATTTTGGAGAAGTACGGCGTGGAATACGTAATCCTCACAGCCTACGAGCGCGCCTACATGCTGCCGGAAGGCGAGGCGAAATTTGCGGAGATGACAGCGCGTGGCTGGCTGATGCGCGTCTATGATGAGGGTGGGGCGCAGATTTATCGCGTGGTGGGGCGATAACTATCAAAGTATGTGACTGAGGAGGTCATGATGCAAGTATCAAGAGCCGAAGCCGATCAGTACTTCAACTTGTTGTGGCATCTGCAATGGTTTGTCAGCGAAGAACAGGGCATTTTGCCTTCGGTGGATTCGGTGGAAGAGTATATAGCCTTAGATGGCAAGGTGTCCGTAGGAGATGCGTTGTGGGAGCATCCCGAATGGATTACCGACTACGTCGAGCGTAATCCCCACGCGCTGTCTTCTGATGAACTGGACATCATCGACGGATGGACGGATTTAATCGCCGGGGACTTCTATGTTTTTCGATACCTGAAGAAACACACTATCTTTATCCGTAACGAGGATGTGTATGGCGTTTTGGGACTTTATGACGCTATTGAGGATTTGCTCTATCCACACAAGCCGCCCATTTTGGTGAGGACCGTGTTATTACCCTTCAAAGGGCGTATCATCTACGATGCCGTGATGAGGAGACACAACATCATTTTCGGTTCGGGGATACGCTCTAACCTCAAAGAACGGTACATGACCGCCAAGCAGAATCGGCGAATCATCGTGCAGTTGGGCGCGGATCGCCCCAAAACAGCGCCAAAGCCACGCGAACCCAAGCAAGATTGGGGGCCGCAAATCCAAGAGATTGTTCAGGCCACCGAGAAGATGCGCGGCGGTCCGGTACTGCAAAGCGCGGCCATTGGCCTGCTGCGCGCCAGCGCAAACATGGCGCAAGCCGCCTGGGAAACCTCCGCAGACCACGAGGCTTTGTGGGATAACGAGCAGCAAGTCCGGCGGGCGTTAAGCCGCTTGCAGACGGTGTTGGAGCGGATGG
>SLSP01000258.1 GCA_007130345.1 Thermoflexales bacterium | reverse complement strand
TGTGATAATCAGTGTGTAGACCACGAGCAGTTGTATCCAGTTGCCGATTTCGGCCCAGGGCGCGCCATCGAGCAGGCCGAGCGTGGCCTGTACCGCGCCGATGAGCAGCGGCACCGCCAGCGGGAGCAGCAGGATGGGCAGCAGCACCTCGCGGGCGCGGGTGTTGACCGCCATCGCCGCCAGCAGCGTCCCCACAGCGGCGTAGCCCGCCGTCCCCCACAACAGCACCAGCAGCACCCCGCCGTTGAGCAGCGGCACGTTGAACAGCACCGCCGCCAGTGGAAGCAGCACCGCTTCGACGGCCAGCATCAGCGCGAAATTGCCGAGCGCCTTGCCGAAGAAGATCAGCACGCGCTCGACCGGGGCCAGCAGCAGCCCCTCCATCCCGCCGGTGACGTGCTCTCGCGCCAGCGAGCGGCTCAAGCCGAGCGTCCCCGCGAAGGCGATGGCGGCCCAGAGCACGCCGGGCGCGGCGGCCCGCGCCACCGCCCCACGCAAATCCAGCGCGAAGCTGAAGATGAGCAGCGCCAGCACCGCGTAGACGAACATCGCGCTGAAGATCTCTCTCGTGTGCCACTCGGCGGCCATATCTTTGGCGAAGATGGCCCAGATTTTGCTGATTACCCCCCGCAATCCCCCCGCTTGTGGAGGGAAGTCGCGCGCCCTCTCTCCGAGGTTGGGAGAGGGGGCCGGGGGGTGAGGTTGAGAAGATATTACCCCCCTCAGTCCCCCCACTTGTGGAGGGAAGTCTGGCTCCCCCTCTCCGAGATTGGGAGAGGGGGCCGGGGGGTGAGGTAACGCTGTCACCAGCGCGCGATACTGCGCGGCGAAGTCCGGGCCGACCTCGCGGGCATCGTGGACGACGCGCCCCCGATGGAGCACCACCACGCGCCCCCGCGCGGCGATTGCGCTCTCCAGGTGGTGCGTGGTGAGCAGTATAGTGCAGCCTTCCCCGGCTAACTCGGCGAGCAGGGCCGTGAGCGCGTCCGCTGCCAGCGGATCGAGGCCGGTGTACGGCTCGTCGAGCAGCAGCAGGCGAGGCCGGTGCAACACGGCGCGCGCCACCGCCAACCGCTGCTGCATCCCCCGCGAGTAGGTGCGCACCAAATCGTGCCGCCGCGCCGCGAGATCGACTCGCGCCAGCAGCGCCGCGATGCGCGCCTCGGCACCCGCCACGTCGTACATCCGCGCGGTGAAGGCGAGGTTTTGCGCGGCGGTGAGATCGTCGTAAAGCAGCGTGCGATGCGAGAGATAGCCTATCTGGCGGCGGATGGCGGGGCCGTGCGTGTCCACGTCCAGCCCGGCGACGCGCACCGCGCCCGAGGTGGGGCGGCTCAACGTCGCCAGGATGCGCAGCAGCGTGGTCTTGCCCGCGCCGTTTGGCCCAACCAGCGTGACGTACTCGCCCGGCGCGATGTGCAGATTGACGCCATCCAGCGCGCGGCGCGGCCCGAAGGTCTGGGTCAGCTTATGACATGCGATCACGGGGACTCGGCCCGCAGGAGGCCGACGGTTTTGCGGATGGCGCGCTCGCGCTGCTCGCGGTACTCCGCCTCGGCGATCTCGCCGGCGGCGAAGCGCGCATCCAGCGCGGCGATCTCCGCGACGAGGGGCCGCGCTCCGGCGGGCATCGACGGGACGCGGGCGGGCTGCCACAAATGATAGGCCGCGAATCCCGCCAGGGCCAGCGCGGCCAGGCCGATGACCAGCTCTTGCGCCGGTTCGCGTTGACCGGGGGGCGTTGGGGCAACGCTCTCCACCGGCACGAGGGTGAAGACCAACGGCTCCCCCGCTGCCAGCGGTCCCGCGCTGTAAACGCGCGCGCCGCCCATCGGCGTGTCCTGCGCCCCGGCGAGGGTCAGGCCCGCGCCCGCCAGTTCGAAGCCCTCGCCGCTGAACACGATAGCCAGCGCGTCCACGGGCACGTCGTACACGCGCGCGATAGCCTGCCCGGTCACAAACGGCAGCGCGTAGCTGAATCCCACGTCCAACGTGGCCTCGCCCGGCGGGATGGGGCGCGGGTCGGTGAAGCTGCCCGCGTCGATGACAAAATCATCCTCCGCCTCCGCGCTATCAAACACGAGGGAGGTCGCGTTGGCCGGGAGTGGGAAGCGCACGGTGCCTGTGAACTCGCGCTCGGCTGTGTTGCCCAGAAGATGGTACTCGGCGATAACGATTTCCGTCGCGCCGGGCGCGATGAACAGATGCGCCTGGTCGATGCGCGCGCCCTCTGGCGCTTGCGCGGATGCCATCCCCGGCAACGCCATCAACGCCAACAGGATGCAAGCCAGCGTCACCCGCTTCATTCCGCCGCCTCCGACGCGGGCAGCGCGCGTCCGCATCCGGGGCAGAAGCGATGATCCGGCGCGACACGGCGTCCGCATTGTGGGCAGAAGTTGACGGCGGCATCCTCCGCGTCCCCAAGCGTGTCCACCCACTGCGCGATAGCGTGCTCCCAATCCGGCTCATCCCGGCGGAAGGGGCGCGCGACGTAGGCGATGGCGACTATGGCGACGGCCAGGCCGACGAGAATCGAGGCGAGACTCATAATGACCTCCGTGAAGATGGGGATTGCGTATTGCGTGTTACGTAAAATACGCAACACGCAACACGCAACACGCAATACAATTACCTCTGTTCCGCTTCCAGTAAACTCCCCAACTCCGCCGCCAGCACCTCTGCCGTGAGCGGGCCGATGTGGATGTAGGCGACGTTGCCCTCGCGGTCGATGACGAAGGTTTCGGGGATGCCGGTGATGCCGAAGAGGTCGGCGACGCGCTCCCCGGTGTCCAGGCCCACGGGATAGGTGGTGCCGAATTCAGCCAGCGCCGCGCGCGTGGTCTCGGTCTGCTCCTGATAGGCCACGCCGACGAACTGGACGCCCTGCGCCCGGTAGGTCTCCCACACAGCTTGCAGCGCGGGCTTCTCGTCCTTGCACGGCGGACACCAC
>SLSP01000207.1 GCA_007130345.1 Thermoflexales bacterium | reverse complement strand
TGATGAGGCGGACGATTTCGGCCAGCAACTCGTCCAGAGTGAGGATCGAGGAGACGCGCCGGCCCACATCGTAGAGCGTCGCCATCTGCTGAGCGCGGGTCTGCGCCGCTTCCAGGCCCCGCAAGCGGTCGATGGCGGTCGCTAATTGCCCGGCGAAGGTCGCCAAAAGCCGCTCATCCGCTTCGGTAAAGGCGTTATACTCATAACTTTCGGCGTTGACGACGCCGAGGACGCGCCCGCCAATTTTGAGCGGCACGCACAATTCGGAGCGCGTGCGGGCATCCCCTTCCAGGTAATCCGCTTCTTGCGTGACATCGGCCACGCGCACGGGGCGGCCTTCGCGTAACACGCGCCCGGTGATGCCGGTATCCTGGGGGATGGGCGGGACTACCGACATCCCGGAACTCAGGTGATAGGAGTTGTGGGCATGGAGAGTGTGCGTCTGGGGATCGAGTAACAGAATACCGAAGCTGTCAGGATAGAGGCTCTGGCCGATAAGTTGGGTGGCGCGTTCCAGGAGCGCGTCCTCGCTCGTGGCCTCCGTTCCGGCCACGGCGACCGCGTGGAGGACGGTAAGCTCTTCCAGCCGGCGGTGCAACGTAGCTTCGGATGGTGTTTCTGCGCGCTCACTGCCGCCGGGTGCCTTGGGATGTGCTGCGTTTTTCATAGGATATGCCTCCGCATCTTTCCCCTATAGTATACCCAAAATCCCGGCTTTTACCTACACGGGTTCACGCTCGCTACGCCCGCAGAAATTGGCCGCCCGTCTTGACCAGATAGACCAGCCCGCCTCCCGCGCTAGAGGCCGCCGTGACCAAGTAGACGGAGAGGCTCATCGCCAGGGCCGCGCTCTGGGAGACGCCGACGGCGTGGAAGAGGACTTGCGCCACGCCATCCCTCGCGCCCAGGCCCCCGACGGAAATCGGCAGCAGCAGCGTCAGGGAGAGGAGCGGCGTGGCTACGAAGTAGAAGGCCAGCCCCACATCGATACCGACGGCGCGGGCGCAGAGCCAGTGGATGACGATGTTCACGCCATTGAAGAGGGTGGAGAGCGCGAGCGCGCCCCCGATAGCGCCCCACCCCGCCCCCGTGACTGCCGCGTAGATTTGGGCCAGCTTCCCCTGCCCGGCCAGCGAGAGCGCGCCCGGTAAGCGCGCCGTCAGGCGGCGCAGCAGGCGGCCTTCCAGCAGCAGGAATCCCGCCAGCAGCCCCCCACCGGAGACGCCGGCGTAGAGCCACGCCAGCCAACCGGGTAATCCCACCGCGAAGGGCAGCACGAGCAGACCGAGGGCCATCGACGAGAGCAGGCCCGTCATCCGATCCACCAGCACCGTGCCGACGGCGGCGGCTTCCTGCTCCCCCTGCGCCAGCTCGAGGATGCGCACAGCGTCGCCGCCGAAGCCGCTCGGCAAGAAGGTATTGAAGAAGCTGCCCACGAAGTAGAGTTCGAGCAAATGACGGAAGGGCGGATGCAGGTCGAGGCCGCGCAAGAGCGCGCGCCAGCGATAGGCGCGGATCACGATGCCGGCGACAAACAGGACGCACGCCAGCCCAAGCAGGGGCCAGCGTGCGTCTTGCATTTCGCGCAGCACCTCGTCCGCGCCGCCGACAAGGTTGAGTAAGATAACGAGGGCGAGGAGGCTCAACGCCACGCGGATCAGGTTGAGCCAGAGTTTACGATGGGTCAATGCGCCTCCGGGCAGAAGGGGTCGTAGCGGAAGTAGTCAACGGTGATCTCAACCGGGGTGAATTCGTAGGAACCGCCGATGATACCGACATTATGGCGCGGGCGATCTTCCGGTAGCGTGACAGAGCCTAAGTACATATCGTTAGAATAGAAACGCCCTACCGATCCCCGCGCCACGAATTTGAGGTGATTATAGCTTGGGCCTCCCAGGATTTGGGCGTATACGACTTCATGCTCCCAATCTCGGATAGGGATTCTCTTGTTCTCATCGCCATCTTGCAGATTGCCGGGGTAAACGTAATTGGGGTAGCGCAACACGGCCCAGCGCCGGTTCGCGTTGATCTGGAACGTGAGGATGTCGGTCATATCGGCATTACCGGCCATCACAATGCCCCAGTTAGCCGCCCAGGGATGGTTTTCCCCTTCAGAATTGGCAAATCTGGCCCGCATCTCGATACAATAGCGGTCGGGAAGCGGGAAATAACTCTGATCCATAGGCGCCTTTTCCGCAGGCCAAACGAACCAGGTAAAGCGTTCGCCGCCCTCGCCCCGCCAATCCATCGGCACATAGATGCGGTAATGATTATTCTCGTAGCTTATGTGCGCCACGTCTTCCCACCGTTCGTAACAGACTTCCTGACCGAATTCTTCGCGGCACCACTCATTGTATCGCCAGGCCAGGCCAGTATACCAACCGCTATCGGGATCCGTGAAGTCATCAACAAAGAGGGGGATGGGCGTAGGCGTAGGTAGCGGCGTGGGGGTGGGATCAAGGCGCACTACCGGCAAGTAGATAGTCGCGCCGTAGTTAAATTCCAAGATCAGGTTATCGACGAGGGAACCGGCGGCAGCGACTTCTTGAGCATTACCCTTGAAACGCAAGGCAATCCATACCGGATTTTGCCCAAATTCCGTCGTAGACCAACTTATCGCACGCCATTCTTCAAAGGACTCGGTAATCTGCTGCCCCTTAAAGCCCACATTATACGGATCATCGGACAGTCCCACAAACAGCGTATCCCCCGCAGCGACGCGGTTTTGCACGTCGATATGCACTCGCGCGCCCCAACTGCGCTGCGTAGGCGTGAAGGGGCCGGCAATAGCCCAGACTTCCATCGCGCTCGCGTGTGTATTAGTGGGCCAGGATTGCGCGCTGCCCAGCGTCCCACCTCCCGCGCTCCAGAAACCATACTCTTCCAGCATCAACGTGCCCGACATACGTGTATAGGCCGTCACACCCCAGTGATACCGGCCATTGGTGTTGTCG
>SLSP01000242.1 GCA_007130345.1 Thermoflexales bacterium | reverse complement strand
CGTCAGTTTGCCGAGTCCCGGCGGGATGGGCGGTTCCATCGCCTCGCGGTCAACGTCGTAGGCCAGCGTGATGCCCTTGAGCCATGCCAGATACAGCGCGCGATAGTCGCCTTGCAACAGCATCTCCCGCAGCCCGATCAGGCGATCCAGCCAGCCTTCGCCCTCAATCCAGCCGAAGCCCTCATCTTCGTCCAGGCGGATGCCCACCACGACATACTCGCCGCGCGGCTCCACGGTGACGGCCTCGGAAGCGTGTTCATCTGTCGCCACGCTGTATTGCGCCATCGCCTCCGCATCCACCAGCCCGGCGGGGAAGCGGAAGAGCAGATGGCGGCTGCCCCAGTTCGCGTAATAGAACAGCGCGTCGTAGAATTGCTTCAGCACAGTTTCTGCATTGCCTGGAAAATCGCCATAGTTATAGACGAAGACCGCGCGCCGGGGATGCGGGTACACGCGGCTCGACAGGCTCGCCACCGCCTGCTGCTCCTCCGACGTCAACGGGCGGTCGAGGGCCTGGAATT
Source organism: Thermoflexales bacterium (assembly GCA_007130345.1). Lineage (GTDB taxonomy): Bacteria > Chloroflexota > Anaerolineae > B4-G1 > SLSP01 > SLSP01. The sequence goes on along the minus strand of SLSP01000242.1, from coordinate 2,438 downwards.
CGTAGAATTGATACTCGCTCATCTGTTACCTCCTGTGGAAATGGCAAATGGCAAATGGGTTAGTGTCTTAAAGTCTTCGCCGCGTCAACCGCCGTCGAATGAATTCGACGGCTGATATACAAAACCCGTTAAAACGGGTTAAAAAGCTGTTCAAAAGGGCAAGGCCAGGGCGGTTTAGCGCCCTTTGAATGGCAGCCGATGGTTTCAACCATCGGCGTGGCTGATCGCATCATATCCATTACGTTTGAGGATTTCGACAACCTTTTTGGGCAGGTCTTCATCTACTTTGATTTGCATTACAACCTCAAACCGGCAGTGGAATCAATACTTCCTGATGTGCCATCTCTGCGGCATACGCCAAAACCGCGCGGATATTCTCAGCGGTCAGTTGTGGGTAGGCGTCCCGGATTTCCGCTGCGGTCATATCATCGGCCAGGCTGCCCAAAATCATCGTCACGGGTATCCGCGTGCCTTTGATACACGGTTTGCCATGATGAATGTCCGGTTCAATGACAATATGCTCTTGCCAACACACACGGGTCATGGTTTGCCTCCTCAAGCGTTTGCTGCGCTATAATGAATACCGGGTATCCAATCCGCGTCTGGTTCTCCCGCCACCGCGTCCTCCACCTCCCGCCGCAAGCGCGCCTTCGCCTCTGGCGCGAGCCACGCCGCCTCGATGCCGTTCCGCACCAGCGTGAGGATCTCCGCCGGCGTGAAGGCCAGCGCCGTCATCAGCGCGAGGTACTCCTCGGCCAGCGAGTTACCGAACATCTGCGGATCGTCCGTGTTCACGGTGACGCGCAGCCCCCGGTCGAAGTAGCGCCGGGCGGGATGCTGGGCCACGTCCGGCACGACGCCCGTGCGGACGTTGGAGAGCGGGCACAGTTCCAGAGGAATGTCGCGCTCGGCGAGGTAGTCGAGCAAGGCGGGGTCTTCCTCGGCGCGCGTGCCGTGGCCGATGCGGTCAACGCGCAGATCGCGCAGCGCGCCCCAGACGCTCGCCGCGCCGGCGGCCTCGCCGGCGTGCGCCGTGGTGCGGAAGCCGAGCACGCGCGCCCGCGCGTACACCTCGGCGAACGGTTCCGGCGGATACGCTTGCTCCGATCCGCCCAGGCCGATGCCCACGATGCCCTGGCTGCGCACCTCGGCGATGGCCTCCAGGGTGCGGGCGGCGCGTTCCGGGCCGCCATCGCGCACCAAATCGGCAATCAGCGCGATTTCGATTGCCGGCACGCGCTCCAGGCCGTCGCGGATAGCCTCCGCCAGGCCCTGTGGCGTCAACCCCTGCCGGGCAAAGTCCGTCGGCGAGAAGAAAACCTCGGCGTAGAGGACGTTTTGCCGGGCCAGGTCACGGGCGACCGCCTCCGCAATCTGCGCGAAGTCCGCGTACTCGCGCAAAAACTGGTTCTTCCAAATCCACGTCTCAATAAAATGCGGGAAGTCGCGGAACCGGAACCGCTCGCGCAGCGCGTCCGGCGTGGGGACAGCGGGATCGCCGCCGTATTTCTGCATCAACTGCCACAGCGTCTCCAGCGGAATCGCGCCTTCCAGGTGCAGGTGCAACTCCACCTTTGGCAACCCTTCCAGCCACGTCCACACCGACTGGGCGTCCTCGCGTCCACCCGCTGCAATTTGCCATTCACCGTTTGCCATTTGCCCTCACCTCCCCGTGATGTACAATCCCGCGCGCTCCAGCCGGGCAATCCCCCGCGCCGTGAGCCGCTTGCAGCCTGTCAGGTTCAGATACGCCAGATGTTTCAGTTCGCGCAGAGGCAGCAGGCCCCGGTCGGTGATGGTCTCGCACCACGAGAGGTCCAGGTAGATGAGGCCGGCGATTCTGCTCAGGTACTTGACGCCCGAATTGCCAATCCCGGTGCGGGCGAGGTGGAGCGTCGAGAGATGCGGCAGTTCCTTGAGCGGCACCAGGCCCACATCGCCCACGCCCGTATCCCACGACAGGTCGAGGTAGACCAGGTGCGCCAGCGCGGGCAGATGCTCGATGCCCCACATGGTGATGCGCGGGCAGCGCGACACGTCCAGCTTGGTCAGGCTGGTGATGGCGCTGAGGGCGCGCAGCCCCTCATCCCCCACCTGCCGCCCGCCCGACAATTCCAGCGTGCGCAGATTGGAGAGGCCCGCGAGATGCCCCAGGCTGCTCCCGGTGAGCTTCCGGCACTCGCGCAAGCTCAAGCTGGTCAGCCGCCGGAGCGCGCTGAGATAGCGGATGCTGCCGTCGGTGAGGCTCGTCCAGGTCAGGCTCAGGTTCGTCAGATGGCCCAACTCGCGCAGGTGGACAATCCCGTTATCGGTGACGCGGGAGAGCCACGCGAGGTTGAGCGTGGTGAGCGCGCTGAGTTCGCGCAGGTAGCTGAGGCCCATATCCGTGACCGCCTCGCCGTTGTCGATGTCCAGGTACGTCAGATGCGAGAACGCCG
>SLSP01000250.1 GCA_007130345.1 Thermoflexales bacterium | reverse complement strand
CGCCCCGTCCCCGGGGCGGCCTCCGCGCAACAGGAACGCCCCCGAGACGGGGGCTATGAGCGGGAGCAACGCGCCCCACTGCTCTGGCTGACGGGCCTCGCGTTCGCCGTGCTGCTGCTCGCGCTCTTCGTGGGCCGCTATCCCGCGCCCTATCTCACGCCACCGGGCCTGCTCTGGCGCGATCCCCTGGCGCGGCGACTCGTACTCCACCTGCGCTTGCCCCGCGTCCTCGCCGCCGCGCTGCTTGGGATGACGCTCTCCGCCGGCGGCCTGGTGATGCAGATGCTCTTTCGCAATCCCCTGGTGGAACCCGGCTTCCTGGGCGTCTCGCAGGGGGCGGCCTTCGGCGCGGCGTTGAGCATCGTCCTGGGGGCGGGGTCGCTCTGGGGGATGCAGCTCTCGGCGGCGCTGTTCGGTTGCCTGGGATTGGCCTTCTCCTACGCGCTGGCCCGCCACATCCGCTACGGCGGCTGGACGCTGCGCCTGATCCTCGCCGGGATCGCGGTCTCCGCGCTCTTCTCGTCGGGCGTGGGGCTGCTCAAGTACGTGGCCGACCCGCTCACGCAACTGCCCGACATCGTCTTCTGGATGCTCGGCGCGCTCTGGGGCGTGACCTGGCGCGACGTGGCGATGATCGCGCCGGTGACGCTGACCGCGCTCACGCTCACGCTGCTGCTGCGCTGGCGGCTCAATCTGCTCTCGCTGGATGAGCGGACGGCCTTCTCGCTCGGCGCGGCCCCGGCCCGCGAGCGGCTGGCGCTGCTCGTGGCCGTCGTCGCCGCGACCGCGTCCGTCGTCGCCATCTCCGGCGTGGTCGGCTGGGTCGGGCTGATTGTGCCGCACCTGGCCCGCCGCATCTTGGGCGCGGACGCGCGCCACGCGCTCCCTGGCGCGCTGCTCCTCGGCGCGACCTTCACCGTCATCTGCGACACCGTGGCCCGCGCCGCGCTCCCCGGCGAAATCCCGCTGGGCATCCTCACCTCGATGGTGGGCGCGCTGCTCTTCAGCGTGCTGATGGTCAGCCCGCGTCGGGCCGCGTGGGAGCGCGCCGCGTGAACGACATCATCTCGCTGGAGCGCGTGGCCTTCAGCTACGCCGGGCCAGAGCGCGGCGTCTTCCGCGACCTCTCGCTCGACATCCCCGGCGGCGCGGTGACGGTCATCCTCGGCCCGAACGGGTGCGGCAAATCGACGCTGCTGCACATCATCCTGGGCGCGCTGGCCCCCAGTCGCGGCGCGGTGCTGCTGGCCCGGCGTCCGCATCAGCACTACACCCGGCGCGACCTGGGGCGGCTGGTGGGCCTCGTCGCGCAGAACGAGGTCGTCCCCTTCAACTTCAGCGTGCTGGAATACGTCCTCCTGGGACGCGCGCCGCACCTGCACTTCCTGCGCACACCCGGCCCGGCGGATGTCCAGGTGGCGCGGGAGGCCCTGCTCGCGGTGGGGATGGCTGACTTCGGCCCGCGCGCTATCCAATCCTTGAGCGGCGGCGAGCGCCAACTGGTGATGATCGCCCGCGCCATCGCGCAGCAGCCGCGCATCCTGCTCCTCGACGAGCCGACCTCGCACCTGGATTTGGGCAACAAGTGGCGCGTGCTGGCCCTCCTGCGCGACTTGGCCGCCGGGGGCGTCGCCGTCGTCTTCACCACGCACGAACCGGACATCGCCGCCGCCATCGCCGAGCACGCCATCCTGCTGCGGGCGGGCGAACCGCTGGCCGCCGGCCCCGTCGCAAGCGTCCTCACCGCCGAGATGCTCTCCGCGATGTACGGCATCCCCGTCGAGGTGGCGAACCTCGCCGGGCGGCGCGTGATTGTGCCGCCGTCCCTCGCTTAGAGCTATCGAATTTGGCCGGAAAATGCTCGTAGCCCCCGTCTCGGGGGCGGTTCCGGCGCAAAACCTCATTTGCCAGAACCGGTTTTTAGCTGAAGCCGCCCCGGGGACGGGGCTTGGAGCCTTCAAAGCGCTAACCCCAGTCCCTCGCTTGACACTTGCCCTTTCCTCTTTAGAATTAGGACACATTCATTGGGGTGTCTTTCATTAACGCAACACGCAACACGGCACAACTCTATCGTACTTGAAACACATCCCTTTCATTATGTAGACCACGCTCAAGGGAGGCATTATGGACATCTTCAGTAAATCGGGTGATTACACACGGGCAGCAGAGGCGCGCGAGGCGGGACTATATCCCTATTTCATCCCCCTGACCAATAACGAGGGGACCGAGGCCGCGATTGGCGATCACCGCGTCATCATGATCGGGTCGAACAACTACCTGGGGCTGACGGTACACCCCAAAGTGCGGCAAGCCGCCATCGACGCAATCAAAGAATACGGGACGAGCTGCACCGGCTCCCGCTTCCTCAACGGGACGCTGGAAATGCACCTGGAATTAGAGCGCCGATTAGCCAAGTGGGTGGGCAAAGAGAGCGCCCTGGTCTTCAGCACCGGCTATCAAGTGAACGTGGGCACGATTTCGGCGGTGGTGGGGCGCGAGGATTACGTCATCACCGACAAAGAGGATCACGCCAGCATCATCGATGGCTGCCGGCTCTCCTACGGCACGATGAAGCGCTTCCCGCACAACGATCTGGAAGCGTTGGGTCGCGTGTTGGAATCGATACCGGAGGACGCCGGAAAGCTGGTGGTGGTGGATGGCGTCTTCAGCATGGGCGGGGACATCGCCCCCTTGCCCGATCTGATCGCAGCCTGCAAGCAGTACGGCGCGCGGCTGATGGTGGATGACGCGCACTCTGTCGGCGTTTTGGGCGGCGGGCGCGGCACCTCCGCCGAGTTCGGCGTGACCGAGGATGTGGACTTGATTATGGGCACGTTCAGCAAGTCCTTCGCCTCGCTGGGCGGCTTCATCGCCGGCGACGCGGGCATCATCGACTACATCCAGCACCACGCGCGCTCCCTAATCTTCAGCGCCAGCATCCCCCCGGCGAACACGGCGGCGGCGATGGCCGCGCTAGAGGTGATGCAGGAGGAGCCGGAGCGCGTGCAGCGCCTCATCGAGATTGGGGCGTTTATGCGCAAGCGCTACCGCGAGTTGGGCTTCAACATCGGCGAGAGCCAGACGCCCATCATCCCGGTCATCATCGGCGAGGACACAAAGGCCCTGATGTTCTGGAAGGCCCTCTTCGACGCGGGGGTCTATACCAACGTGGTGCTGCCGCCGGCCGTCCCACCGAACCTCTCTTTGCTGCGCACCAGCTACATCGCTTCGCACACCGACGAGCAGTTGGAGCGTGTGCTGGCGACCTTCGCGCAGGTGGGGGAGGCGTTGGGCGTGATTTGAGGGCCTGGTTGCGCTGCGGGTTAACATAAAAACAACGGGCCAGTTGATCTGGCCCGTTGTTTATTGTGATGCATGACGCGAATCGCGGGTTACAGTAGTTCCTTGTGCTTCTCCTCTGCGAAGTTGCGCAGTTCCTTGAGCCGCTGTGTGGGGACTTCCTGATTGGGCTTGATCATCTCCTGGAGGGCCTGCCCCCAGCGCCCGACCGCCGCGCGCAACTCTTCCCAGAGGGCCACTAGCTCGTGGTAATATAGCTCGACCTGCTCATCCAGCACCGCCATGTGTTCGAGGGACTTCTGGTTGGCGAGGTCTTGCCGCCGCCAGCGATCCTCTTCCGCCACCAGGCGCTTCTGCCAGTCGCGCGCGAAGGCCGCTTGCCATTCTTCCCACTGGCGCTTGAGCCGCTCCTCGGTGAGCCGCTGCATCTCGGCGATCTCGTTCTGGCGCTTTTCCAGCCGCACCTGGAAGGCGTCCAGGTTCTCGAGCGCTTGCTTGTTCTGATTATAGAGCAGGGCGTACTTCTGCGTCTGCTCCACGAGGCGGTTGACCTCCAGATTGACCTGCGCGGCCTGCTCCAAATACTGCTTGACCCGCTGCTCGCGCTGGAAATCGGCCACGCGCAACTCTTCGATGCGCGGATCGTAGGATTTGGCGATCTGGATGGCCTCGTCTACCCGGCTCGGCAGCTTGCGGATGCTGTCCTCTAACCGGATGTGCTTGGCCCCCAACTCATCCAACGATTTGCGCAGCGGTGGAATCTCACCTTCCAGGGAGGCGATGCGGCGCGTGTCGGCCCGGCGCTGCTCTTCCAGATAGACGATGGATTGCAAGCGGTCTTCGGTGCGTTTGGTCAGCCCGGCCAGTTCATTCACCAATTGCTGCATTTGCCCTTGCAGACGTTGCTCGCCGGCTTCACGGGCCTTGAGCGGCTCCTCCAATCGTAACACGCCGCGCACCTTCTTGTCCAAATCGGCCAGATGCTCGTTGACCGTCTCAATCTCGACGCGGTGCATTTTGCTGCGCTCCAGTCGCTCCCGGTGAACCTGGCCCTTGAATTCCTCTAATGCGCTGCCGAGATCGCGATTGACCTTTTCCACCATAGCCGGATAATCGTCGGTGCGCCGCAGATCGGCCCGCAACTCCACAATCTCCTGATGCAGTCGCTCAATTTCTACCGATTGGGATTCGACCACCTGAAGCTGCTGCTCAAGGCGCTCTTGCAAGGCTAGAATGACCGCCTTATCCCGCTTCCGCTCCTCGTCGAGCCAGCGAATCATCTGCTCCATTTGAGAAAGTTCCATCCATCTGCTCCTTTCGCCATTGTGATCGGGTTGGGCACAGTGTTTTGACCGCCCACAATGCACCGCGCTTCATTATATCATGGACTGAGTCCCCTCAAAAAAGCCCAAAAATCCGATTTTTCCACACGCGACCTCCTACCTATATGGGCAATACCGCAAAAGTCACCCTGTTTGGGACACGGATGCACACAGATTTCACGGATGACTCTACTGAAAGAACCCTAAAAAATCCGATTTTTCCACACGCGACCTACTAAATATATGAAATTCGCACGCGGAAAATCTACATATAGTATCAAGGTTCTAAAAAATCGGATTTTTGGGCTTTTTTCAGGAGAGCCACGGATAAAACCAAAAAAATCCGTGTTTTTCCGTGTAAATCCGTGTCCTTAGAGTCACGGATTCCGTGATGTCATCCCAGGTTGTGAATGTACTTCTGCAATTCGCGCGCGGAAATTTTGAGGTAGCGATCGGGGACAATCTCCGCCATTTCCTCTTCGTTCAGGCGGATACGGAGGATGTCGAGCGCGTCCTCCGGCGATTCGCCGTAGGCTAACTTCTGCTTGCCGTTGTGCATCTCGAACACGTACATCGCGTGGGGGTTCGTGAAACTACTCATGCTTTTGTCAATGCCTCCGTGTACACGCCCGGTTTCTGCCGGTCGAGCGGTGAGAGTCCCCGGTTGACCTCGTCATCGTACTTCCCGGCCAGCAGGTCGCGGTAGAAGGCGTAATCGATGCCCTTCACCTTCTCATCGCCGGGGAAGCGGTGATAGTTGTCTTTCGCCATCAGGCTCTTGCCCTCCGCGATCAGTTGGTAGCCCAGGGCCGATCCGGGGTAGGGCGCGTAGTACGAGAACGAGGGCAGCACATAACGCATCGATTTGACCATGCGCATCGTCTTGAAGGCGTCTTCGGGCGTCTCGCCGGGGATGCCGAGGATGACATTGGCCCACAGCCGGGGCGGATTGCGGCCCTCGCGCTCGAATTCCTCGCCCAAGCGGTTGATCAGATCAATCGTGAAGTAGTTATCCTCTTCGGTACATTCCTTGTTGAGCAGGCGCAGGATACGGTCACTGCCCGACTCGAAGCCGATGGAGATGAAGTCCCAATTCGTCTCGCGCACCAGTGCCTCGAAGAGATCGGGCCATTGGCGCACCGTATCGGAGCGTCCGGCGGCCCAGTACGGCCAGAGCTTGTTCGCCCGACGCGGGTACTTGTCAATCCACTCCTTCAGCCAGCGCGGATTCTGGAAGAACATCGAGTCGTGGATGACGACCGAGCCGACGGTGTACCGCTCATCGAGCGTGTTGAGTTCGTCGATGACCATCTCGACCGGGCGGCGGCCCATGTTGGGGATGTAGGAGCTTTCGTTGCAGAAGATGCACTGCCAGGGACACACCCGGCTGGTGAGCAACGTGGCGACCGGCGGCGGCCCCCATCCGCACGCGGGTTCGAGCGGCCAGTTGAAGTCGCGGCGCAGGCGGCGGTGCGGCCGCGGCCAGAGCGCGCGGTCGATCATCGGCCACTCGGCCATCGAGCGCGCGCCCACACCTTCGACGACGCGGGGAAATGCCGCCGGGTCCTTCACCAGGTCAACGATGATCTTCTCCCCCGGCCCTTTGCAGACGTGGTCGAATTCCGGCACGTCGAGCATCTCGTCCGTGGCGACCGTCGCGTGCATCCCCCCCGCCAACACCAGCCCGTGGGGATTGACCTGTTTGAAGAGCTGCGCCGCTTTGCGCGCCACCGGGAAGGTGTAGCTGCGCACATTCATCAGCAGCATCTCGTAGCCCGGCAGTTGCTTTTCCAATTGCGGCCATTCTGTCACCAGCCGCGTCGAAAGGATGTCCGTCAGCAGGCCGTTCTGGTGCATAATCGTGCGCAGCAGCCCCAACCCGTGATCTTGCCACTGCTCGTGTGGCCCGCTAGGGTTGACCAAATCGCCCAGATCGCCCAGATCGAGCCACAGGATTTTATTAGCAGGTTGACGAGCTTGTGTGCGTTTGCGCGTCAAAAAATTGAGCATAGTGACTCCTTAATTGATGGTTCTGGTAGCATTGCGTTACATTGTGGCGGGCATAAATCAAAATCCTCTACCGCTTGCGCCACAGCGATGTCAACATCCCCGCTTCCTCCGGCGTGAACAGGCCCAGCCGCCAGACCAGCAGCGGGTAGGCGAGCAGGCCCATCCCCAACGCCAGCCAGCGATTGATCGGCAGCAACGCCAGCATCACTCCGCCGGAGAGGGCCGCGATCAGCAGCGGCTTGCTCAACAGATCGCGCCAGCCCACGTCCCCCAGGTAGCGCCGCACGCCGATGACGAACGGGATGAACAGGGCCAACTCGGAGAAGATGTGCAGCGCCGCCGACGCCTGATAGCCGAAGCGCGGCATCAGCAGCAGGTTGGCGACCAGTGTGAAGCTGAAGCCCCACAGGTGGGCGCGGGTCAGATACCGCTGCTGATCCACCGCGATGAGGACGTACTGCGTCAGGCTGTTAATCCAGCCGAGAGGCATCGACCACGCCATCCATTGCAGCGCGATCATCGCGCCGGGCAGGTACTCGGCCCCGCCTAGAATCAGCACCATCTCTCGCGCGGCCAGCGTCGCCATCAGCGCGGATGGCAGCACCAGCGAGATCAGAATTTTGGTGCTGAGGCGGTAGAAGCGGATGAGGCCCGCCCGATTGTCCCGCGCTTGCCGCGAGATCACCGGGAAAAGGGCCAGCGTGAACATCGACGGGATGACGTTGAGCGCGTCCAGGAATTTGTAACCCACGCTGTACGGCCCAAGCACCGCGCTCCCCAAAATCGGTTCCATCAGGAACACGTCGATTTTGAAGAACAGCACCGCCAGCAGGTGATTGACCATCAGCGGCCACGACTCGTGGATCAGCTCGCGGCGCAGGGCTTTCCCCCCCGATGGGGGGGATTGAGGGGGGGCCTTCCGCAACTGTGGGAACTGCTGCCACGCCATCCCGCCGAGCACGGCCAGCGTGATCAAGTTCACGACAATCGCGCCGCCGGCCAGCCCCACGACGCCCCAACCGAGCATCAGCGTCAACACGCCCACCGTCACCTTGATCAGCGTGGAGAACGTGGTCAGCGCGGCGGGATACTCGGCCTTCTCGAAGCCGTAGAAGAGCGCGGAGAGGCCGGTGGAGATGGAGTTGGGCAGCACGCCCAGGTACAGCAGGCCGATGGCGATGATGGCCTGTGTGGAGGCCGGTTGCGTGAGCGCGGCAATCGCCGTCTGCCGCACCACGACAAAGCCGATCAGCAGCGGCAGCGCGATCACGCCCAGGCCCAGGCGTAGCGCGGTGGTGTTGAGCAGATAGCGGCGAGCGTCCTCGCGGTGACGCGAGACCTCGCGGGTGAGGTAGGTGTTGAGGCCGAAGTTGGTGATGATGTCGAACCACATAAACGTGCTGACCGCGTAATAGTAATCCCCGGCGTTGGCCGGGCCGAGGACGCGCAGCATCAGCGCGGCGAAGGCGAAATCCACCGCCCGGTTGAAGAGCGTGAGCACAATCGGCGCGAGGCTGTTCTTGGCTAACCGTTGCACCGTCGAATCGTCGTCGTGCTCGCGGTAGATCAGCCGCCAGCCCCACACGATAGCCAGGAAGATCATCACCATCCCCGCCAGGAACGACGTGAACGCGCCGATTTTCACGCTGTCCGGCGTGTACTTGAAGCGCACGGTCGCGCTCTCCGTCAACTGCACGCCCCGGAAGTTCCCCGCGATGCGCGCGATGGGCAACTCGACCTCGGCGCTATCCGCCGCGCCGGGAGGCCGCGCAAACGCCTTCCAGCCGGGCGCGTAGGCGTCGGTCAGCACCAGCCAGGCGGCCCCGTCAGTGTGAACGTCAATCCACACCTCGTTCTCGCCGTAGTGCGTGACGGGTTGCGCGGTCGGTTGGGCGGATTCCGGCGTGCCAACGGGCAGTGCCACATCCGCCACATCCGCCGCCTCCACGATGGCGTGGAAGCGCGGATCGTGAGTCTGCACAGCGTCCCCCACCGCTTCCACATCCGGCACCACCAACGTGGCCGCGAGCGGCAGTGTGAAGGCTCTGGGCGCGACGCCGAGGTTCTCGTACACGCGGATACTCGCGTCCTCATAGACCAGGGCGTACTTGGGCAGCGGGATTTCCTCTTCGGTGAGGATGTATTTCACGTTGAGCAAATCGGTCAGGGGGCTGTCCAGGCTGGAGAACTCGCGGAACGGCGCGATGCGGTTGTAGAGCAGTTGGTTCTGCGGCTCAATCCATTGCATATAGCGCGCGTACTGCACGCTGAAGAGGCTATCGTAGCCGCGCACGTCCTGCAACCCGTGCAGCATCCCCATATTCGCCGTGAACGTCCTCCGCCCGTGCGGGTCGAAGGTGGAGAAGCGCCAGGGGCCGGGCTGCTGCTGCAAGAATTCGATCACCGGCGGGACGTAATCCAGCAGCCCCGGATCGACTGCCGGGTTGAAGCCTGTGCCGAAGGTCAGCAAATCCACCAGGAGCAGGCCCACCGCCAGGGCCTCCCACGCCGGGCGGCGGCCCACGCGCTTCGGCAGATAGATGGGGCAGCGCGATACCCGCAGCACGATGCCCGCGCCAATCAGGCACGCGGCGGCGACTTGCACCCAGGGGAAGAGGTAGGCGTAGAACGCCCGGTGATCCGGGAAGGCGTAGGCCGCCTTCGCCAGCGACCAGAACGCACGCTCCACCAGCGGCTCAGTCAGGGGGAACGCCAACCGCGAGGCCCACAGCCCGGCCCACAGCGCCAGCCCGCTCCACAGCGCGGTCGCGCCCAGGATGCTGACGACGTTGGGGGCCGTGTCGAACATCAGAAGGCGGGGGAGGAGTTTGGGGCGCGGTGATGGGTGATGGGTAAGGGGTAAGGAGGGGGCATCCGGCCCGCGCGCGCGGCGGAACTCGGCCACGGTCGTCGCGCCGAAGGCCGCCAGCGCGGCACCGGCAACCGTCAGCGGGAAGACCCAGCGGAAGGGCGAGTGGGACTGGTTGAGAAAGGGCAGCGCGTAGACCAGGGCGTATATCGGCGTCCCGAAGATGCAGCCGAGCGAGAACAGGCTCAACGCGGTGAAGAACGGGATGTACGGATGCGCCAGCCAGCGCTTGAACCGCGCGAGCAGCGTCTCGCCCAAATGCGCGAAGCCCTTATGTTGCTCCACGCCCCCCTTTTGCTCTAAGCCCCCGTCTCGGGGGCGTTCCCGTCGCGCAGAAGCCGCCCCGGGGACGGGGCGACGAGCCTCGCTGGTCTCCCCCCATCCCGGCGGCCAGAGGAGAGCGACCGCCGCCAGCAGCAGCGGCAGCACGCCCAGGTAGGCCCCGCCCTCCACGTAATTCTTGATGCCCCAATCGAAGGCGCTGATGGCCTGTCCGTGCGCGTTGTGCGTCGCCGCGAGCGTCGTCCCGGTGAGGAAGTCCCACAGCGTGTGATGCGCCGGATTCCCGAAGAAGTTGGGGATTAAAAACGTGATGATCCGCCGCTTGGGGTACGCCCAGCCGAGCACCTCGGCCAGCGTGACCGAGCCTTGCCGGAAGCTGTCGCTGACCACCTCGTAGAGCGGGATGAGCTGTACCGCGCCCAACCCCAGGCCGAGCGCGACCATCAGCAGCAGGCCGAGCGCGGGACTGCCCACTTCCGCCGCCCAGCGCTCGCGGGGCGTGATAAGCGCGGTATGCACCAGCCGCCACGCCGCGAACGCGCCCATCACCAGCAGCGCGAAGTACGTGATCTCCGCGTGGCCCGCCAGGATGTGCAGGCCCAACACGCCCGCGCCCAGGAGCGCCCAGGGCAACATCGCCCGCGAGCGCCGCCAGAAGCGCGCCCGGCGCACGGTCAGATCAATCAGCGCGAGGAGCAGCGGTAGCCACGTCGCCGCCGCGATGATCATCGGATGCACCGCCGAGACCACCAGGAATCCGCTGAACTGGAACGTGATCCCGGCCAGGAACGCGCCCAGGCGCGCGGCCCGCATCACCCGCGCCATAATGTACATCGAGATGCCCGCCAGCCCCAGTTGCAGCGTCACGAAGACGCCAAAGGCGCGGGGGATGGGGAACAGGAGCGATACCCACGTCAACGGGTACAGGCCGGAGTGTTGCCCGTTGGCGAGGAAGGGGTGCCCGCTGAACAGGTACGGGTTCCAGAGCGGCAGTTCCCGCGCGTGGAAGGACTCCACCAGGTGCAGCTTCCAGGGGTAGTTCTGCAAAATCAGATCGGCCAGCAGACTGTTCTGCACCTCGGTCACGCCCATCTCTTCTGCCGCCGCACGGTAGGGCGCGGCGGTGTAGAGAATGTCGGCGGGAAGCAGCGTGCGTGAGCCGAGCGTCACCGGCCAGAAGAGTAGCAGCGGCAAGAGCAGTAAGATGCCGGACAGGAACACATCACGTTTCAGAGTACGCACTAAACTTGACCTCGTTCAGAAAAAGGCTCAAGCCCCCGTCTCTGGGGGATTGCGCCGGATGGTAAAGATTCAGTCTGTCGAATGGTTCAAATTGCCCTAGAATTATAAGGCATTATAAAAGAAAGGGAAGGCTGCGGGGATATTTCGCGCGCTTGCGTTTGCAAGGGTTCTCAAAGCTGACTTAGCCCGCACCGAGTCAGGCTTTGTGTTCGTACCGCGAAAAACTCGACATGTATTTTCGCATTTAGGAAGGATTGGGCTATACTTGAGGCACTGCTGAATACACCCTGGGGAAGACTCCCGGACGTTTGCTCGTTGGCGCAGATTTTAGATGCCGCTGAGAGATTACTTGAAATCAGGAGGAACCTATGGCGCAGGTGCTACAGATGCTCTTGGAATACCCGACCGAGTTGCCACTGTTGCTCAAACTCTCGCGCACCGAATTTGAGGCCGAGGTACGCTTTTTAGCCGCTGCCAAGTTATACGAATTGGGCCGGATCTCTTCGGGGAAGGCGGCGCGGATGGCCGATGTGG
>SLSP01000170.1 GCA_007130345.1 Thermoflexales bacterium | reverse complement strand
GCCGCACCTGTGGGCGCTGCTCCACGCCGACGGCCACACCCAGACCGCGCCGCAAAGAGCCGCCGCGTCGCTCAAAACCGGCGTGCAGCGCATCCGTCCGCTGCTGTGCCTGGACAATCTCGAAGCCTGGGCGACCGACGCCGACGACTGGTGGGCGTTGCTGGATATACTCTGGGAGGAAACGCCCGGTGCGCTCTTGCTCATCTCGCAGCGTCCCACGCCGCGCCCGGCCTGGAACCGCGAACCGCCTCTGGACGGGCTGCCGCCGGCCGACATCCGCACATTCTTGCGCGCGCAAGCCTGCCCCTTGCCGCCAGACGCGGCCACGCTGCCCCGATTGGTGGACTACACCGGCGGCAACCCCCGCGCGCTGGAATGGCTCATCACGCGGGCGCGCGCGTTGAACACCACGCCAGGGGACTGCGCGGAGCAGCTTTCCGCCCTGCTGCGCTCTCCGCGCGCGCCGGAGGAACAGATCGCCGCGCTCTTCACCACGCTCACCCCTGGCGAACAACACGCGGCGCGTCTGCTCGCGCTCAGTCGCCGCCCGCTGGACAGCTACCGCCTGCTACACGACCCCGCCACGCAATCGAAGGCAGAACCGGCTGAAGAAAAAGCCCGCGAGGTATTGTTGGATGACGAAACGTCGCCAGAGGAGGACATTGTGCTCGATGGCGACGACCGCGAACCCGACGGCTTGCCGTTGACTGCCGCCGGCATTACGCCGCGAGACTTCGCCGAACTCAACGCCCGACGCTTGATTCACGTCACGCCGGGCGACCAGTGGGAACTGACGCCGGTGTTGCGCGACTATCTGCTCACGCACCCCGCGCCGGACGTGGCGCAGACGCAGCTTTATCACTGCTGCCTGGTCAGACTGCATACCTATCCCCTGGAAATCGTCTACCATCACATCCAGAGCGGCGCGGGCGAGAGCGCGCTTGCGGCGGCGCAAAGCGCATTCAACACCCTGATAGGACAAGGCCAGGCCGCCGCGCTGTTGGCGCTACTGCAAACCCTCGCTTCTGCCTCTTTCAACGCCGACGCCGGACGGCAGTTGTGGCGCGAGCAAAAAATCGCCCTGGCGCAACTGTTGGGCGATTATCCCCTGGCGGAAGTCGAGGCACAGGCAGCCCTCGCAGAAGCCGAAACCCCCCTCCAAAAAGCGCGCGCGCTCCGGCGACTCGGCGGCCTGACGCTGGCCCAGCATCCGCCGGCCGCCGCCGCGCAACGGTATCAGGAAGCCATTGCCTTGCTGGAAGCCCAAACCCTCGCCGAAGAAACGTGGCTCTACCGCGATTTGGCGTGGGCCTGGGGGCAAGCCGGCGCGCTGCCGCAGGCGCAACAAGCGCTCACACGCGCAGAAATGGCCCTGGAGAACACCAAAGCCATCCTCTACAAACGCCAGGGGGATTTCGAGGCCGCGCTCATCCACCTGGAACGCGCGGTAGACCTGGCGCAGGCGCAGCGCGATTGGGGGCAACTGCTCCGCGCTCGCAACAACCGCGCCGCCATCTACCGCGAGTTGGAACAATACGACGACGCGCTCGCCGAGTACCGCCACAACCTGACGCTCAGCATCCAAACCGACGAGCTGGTCGCGCAGGCCATCACCGCGCTCAATCTGGGGATTTGCCACCTGTGGAAGACCTCGCCGGACCCCGCCGCTGCCATCCGCCGCGAAACCGAGGCGTTGGAACTCTTTGAGGAGTTAGGGGACATCACCGGCGCCTTCCTCGCGCACACGAACCTGGCCGAAGCCCATCTTGCCGCCGGCGACCTTGCCGCCGCGCAGCAGCACGCCGAAACTGGCCTGGCGCACTGTGATCCGCCATTCCGCGCGCATAGTTGCGCCGAGCGATACCGCCTCTGCGCCGAAATCCACCTGGCGCTAGGGACGTGCGAGGCTGCAAGTGAACACCTCAAACGGGCGCAACACTTGATTTACCCCCACGGATTGACCGAATCGCCGCTGGATCAGGCCATTGCGCAGCGCATCGCGGAGGCGCAGGCAAAGCTTCAACAGTATCTTTCAGAGCGTCGCTGAAAAACAGCCGAATTACCGTTCTTTGTTTCGCCTCCTCGTTATCTCCGAGCACGTCTCACGTTCTTCTGCTAGACTTATCGCTATTACCCACACCTTGACATCCCCGCCCTGCTGCGCGCCGATACAATCCGCGCCGACAACGCCGCCAGCCGCGCCGCCCAGGGCCAGCACGTCCACCAGGTCGCCCGCCACCTGCCAGAGCAGCAGCGCGTCCAGTTCCGCTTCGACGAGGAACAGGGGCCGGTCGCCATTGTTGGAAAGCCGGTCCAAGCCATACAAGGCCATCTGCCCGCCACGCGGCCCGCCGTACTTGCCCCAGGGTTCTGCCGGGGCGAGAGCGTCGCCCGTAAAGCGGCGGACTTTGAGCGCCCACAGCTTGCCGCCTGCGAAATGCGGGACCACCACGCCGCGCGGGATGTAGACGCGCTTGCCGGTCAAGCCCCAGCTTGCCGGGGCGTCAAAGACATCGCGTGGACACCAGCCCAGGCCGCCGGCACGGAGCGTCGCATCGTGCAGACCCCGGCCACGCAAGTATGCCCGGCCCGGCGCACCAGCATTTTCCCAAAGCACGGTCTGGGCACGCTGTAGAATCACCTGCGCCCGCGCCTGCCATTGCGCGGAAGGCGGTGATAGCAGCGGTAGCGGGGCAGGGTTGCGCTTTGCCGGAGTCCGGGTCGGGCTTGCCTTGCCAACATCGCCAGCCAGCCCCACCAGGCCCGCAAGATAGCCCAGCGCCTCGCGGAAGGCCCAATGCCGCCGGGCCATTACCCAAGTAAAGGCATCGCCCCGCGCGCCGCAGCCGAAGCAGCGATAGGACTGCTTATCAGGGTTGAGATACAGCGACGGATTGCGGTCGGGATGAAAGGGACAGACCCAGGCCAGCCGGTGACCTCGATGTTGTGGCGGCCCGATGTCGG
>SLSP01000055.1 GCA_007130345.1 Thermoflexales bacterium | reverse complement strand
CCCCGGCTCACAAAGCGCGGCTTCGCCTTCAGCGCGATCTCAGCCTCGGCGGGGACGCGCATCCCCGGCTGGTCGGCCAACTGCCCGGCCACGCGCACCTCACCCGCGCGGATCACGCGCTCGGCGGCATCCCGGCTCTCAGCCAGGCCGCGCGCGAGGAGGAGGTCATCCAGGCGGGAGGTTTTCATCCAGGCGCACCCCGCATCAGGCCAGTTGCCGCAAAGCTCTGAGACAGCGCCCCAAACTGTCGGCGCGCTCGGCGGCAACGTCAGGACGCCAAGCGTGGGGATGATGACCCACCACGAATTCAATGAGCCGCCCCGCATAGCCAGGGCCGACTTTCGCGCCGCTGCCTTCACGCGGCGTCATATCCTCGATAATCGCGCGGGAGCGGCTCAAACGCGCCAAGCGAACTAGCGTGGCTTTAGGATCAGCTTCGGCTTCCGGCAGAGTTGGCACGCGGTTGCGCGGAATATCAAGGAAGGCCGCCAGTCGCTCGGCGTCGGCCAGCAACCAGGCTTCGATGGCGCGCACAACAACGCGCAAGCACATCTGCGGAGCAGGTTGTGGAAGGATAGCCACGACGTAATCGGGCGCACATTCCGCGTCATCATCCAAATCCACAACGACAATCCAGGGATAATGATGGGCAGCGCGGTTATAGTTGGGCAATTTTTCAAGCAACGCCGCCTTACCGTTCTTGCCATAGGTCGTCCCCGGTTGCAAGTGAGTGTGGGCCAGCAAGCGATGCAACACAACCTCGTCGGTTAAGCCTTCGACCAGCAAATTGACAGGCTGCGTCATCGAACACCTTCAGCAAAAAACGCCAATTGATGCGCCTGGCTTGGTCGTGTATGCGGGATGACGACGTCGGCGGCGGGCAGCCCGGATTCTAACAAAGTCTTGACCTCAGCAATGTCGGCCCCGACTTTGACCTCACTGCCCATGTCGGTGGGGATGAAGAGCAGGATTTCGTCGGCGGCAATGCCCTCATCGCGCAAGAGATCGCTGCTGTGCGTGCTGAGGAGAATCTGACGCGGTTGGTACTTATGCTGGACATGATACAGCATCTGCGGGATGTAGCGGACGATTTCAGAATGTAAGGAAAGTTCAGGTTCTTCCAGGAGTAGCGGACCGCTGCCGTCCAAAATCGCCCACAGTAAGCCAAGTAGCCGCAACGTGCCATCGGAAAAATCGGCCTCGGTCTGCCAGGCATCCTGGGGACGCCTGGGCCAGTGTTCATAGTTGCCGCATAGGTGCGGAGCGCCTTTGTCATCCTGCTTCAGTTTGAGTTCGCGCAGTTGGGGGATAGCGATCTGCAAGGCGATCTGAATCTGGCGCAGTCGTGCGTCACGGATGTGCGGCGAACTGTTGGCAATCCGCGCCAGGAAATCGCCGCCGTAAGGATCGGCATGAGGATGATTATAGCGTTCCGGCTCGCGCACCAGTTGCGGGATAAGGTGGTAGTAGTGAACCGTGCTGAAGAAATCGGCAATCGGGCGAAATTCACGATTGGCGAAGGTCTGCTCTAGATAGGTCTGCCGCAGCCGCTCCGGGTCTTGCCGGTCTTCGACATTGGGACGATCCAGCAACAACGTTGTATCGCGCCAAACCTGCTCGGCTTTGAGTTCCGGGCGGCCCTGCTGATCCTGAGCAAAGGCCAGACGATACGCCCAGGTCAAGCCATCAGCATTGCACAACGCTACTTTAATCACAATATCGGGCTGCGCGCCGGCCGACAGGTTGCGGATACGCGAAACCCCGCCCCGGTCGGCGATGGCTTTCTCGAAGCCGCCGCCGGGCGTGACCAAATCGCGTAGGAAGCGGAAGACATCCAGGAAATTAGACTTGCCGGAAGCGTTCGGGCCGACGAGGAAGGCGCGCTGCTGAAGCGTAACCTGCACCCGGCAAAAATTACGCCAGTTTTCGAGGGTGATATGGGTGAATTTCAATTTATGCTCGTTCATACGCCGGATGACACGCACTAATTCTTCACCGCCACCTTGTTTAAGTACATAACCCGCTGTACCAGCATTGAGTGCATCAAAGCGGAATTCATCTTCCGCGTAAGAAGTCAACATAATCACTTCAATATTGGGGAAATGTTCTTTGATGATTTCGCATACCTCTATACCGTTCATATCAGGCATAGAGATATCCATCACCACAATATCGGGTTGATGCCGACGTACTTTTTCGATGGCTTCTTCACCCGAAGCGGCCTCATCCACCACAATAAAATCCGGCTGCTGACTTAACAGTACACGTAACCCCAAACGTACAACTTCATGATCATCCACGATCAAAATTCTTAAGGTCATAGCTTCTCCTCAATGGTAACTCTGTAACGCGGCGCAGGAATCGGCTTGCCTTCATCCCGTGCCGCTTCCAGCCAGGCGATTTTTGCTAGGCTAACTTCTCGCAGAGCTTGTTCCGGCGTCTCACCAAATGCGGAGCAGGCTTCCAGATCGGGAATATCGGCGATGTAACCCGCATCCTCTTCGCGGTAGAATGTATTTACGTGATAGTCTTTCATTCTTCACCTCCCCCCGCATCTGATCCCCCACACCTTTATCTTAACGCGAATACCCCCTTCCGTCAATCCATCCGCGAGAACGCGGGTTGCCCAAAGGCTTCAATCCAGGTAAGATAGAGGCGGGATGCGCAGTCAGACGTAGTTGGTAAATATCGCAAAATCGACTACAATGCAATCCAACACGCAACCTAGCCACCCATTTAGAAGGAGATTCCATGGCAAATAAGAAGAAAAAATCGAAGTCCGGGCTTTCAGCCTTTAAGCAGATGATCTCCACATCTACCGGGCAACCCAAGCCCCTGGCGATGTTGATCGGTTTCATCCTGATTGTTCTGGTGCTGACCGGGATTTTGTACCTGACGCAGCGTTGGGCCAGCCGTGCCGCTATCCCCACGCCGCCCCCCACCCCGGTCCCGGCGGAGATTGTGGACAATGGCGATGT
>SLSP01000259.1 GCA_007130345.1 Thermoflexales bacterium | reverse complement strand
CGGCGCGAGGTTGTCCAGGGGTTGCAGTTGCGTTGCGTGCGTTTTGACTTTGAACCGGAGATCACGGCGAAGTTGTTGTTGGCAGGCTATAAGATTCACGAGGTCCCGGTGACGTATTATCCCCGCACGACGCAACAAGGCAAGAAAATGGCTTGGGTCGATGGTCTGGACGCGCTGTATACATTGTTGCGGTGTCGGTTGTTCGGGTAATCGCAAATCCCAGGAGGTGCTTGTGCAACGTTGGCGAGAAACGGTGTATTATAAGCTGGCCCTCTGGGTAACTATCGGGATCAGCTTGCTGGTACTCTATCCTCTGGCAACCAGCGCATTGTTGGACGCGCGTGTGCTGGCGACAGATGATTTTGTGCAGTATTGGGCGGTAGGGCGTGTGAACGCTCTGGGGGGGAACCCCTACGATCCAGAACAATTGCGCCCTGTGCAACACGCTGCCGGGCGCACGGAGTACATTGAGGGTGTCGATACCATCGCCTGGAATCCCCCGTGGACGCTGGCGTTGTTGATGCCCTTTGGCCTGCTTCCCTATCCGTTGGCGCGCTTGTCGTGGCTCTTCCTAAATCTGGCGTTGATCTTTGTAGCCGCGCATCAGACTTGGCATTTTTACGATGGCGTCGAGCAACAACGTTGGGTTGCGTGGGGGCTGGCCTTTATGCTCATTCCCACGTTATTCGCGTTGAGGGTAGGTCAGATCGGGGCATTGCTGTTGGCTGGCCTGGTAGGCGCTTTGGCCGCTGCCCGGCGCGAGCGGTGGGGCCTGATGGGCGTGTGCCTGGCATTATTGACAATCAAGCCGCAATTGCCCTACCTGTTTTGGCCCGCGTTGCTCTTGTGGAGCGCGACACAGAAAAAAATGGCCCTGGCGCTTGGCGGTGTCAGTGCCGTTGTGGTGCTTACTGTGATCGCGTTAATCCCCAATCCCGCTGTAATCCAACAGTACTATACCGCCGTAACCACGTACCCGCCGGTGCATTGGGCCACACCGACCCTCGGTGGCGGACTGCGTTGGTTGTTAGGTGTAGAACACTTCTGGTTGCAGTTCGTGCCCCCGTTGATCGGGGGTGTGTGGCTGGTAATCTACTGGTACCAACGGCGTCAGCGGTGGGATTGGATGCAGGTCAGCCCGTTGTTGCTCTTCATCTCGTTGGTTACGGCGGCGTATGCCTGGACTTACGATCTGGTGCTGCTCACGCTCCCCATTGTCCAGCTAGGCGCGTTATCATCACGCTATACGCGGGGTGAGCAGATTCGGGTTCTCGGCGTTTTTGCGGCGCTGAACGGTTTGATCCTTCTGTTACAACAGTGGATTTATAATGATTTCTGGTTCATGTGGGTTGCCCCGGCCTTGTTATGCTGGTATCTTTGGGGGATGGGGCGAGGCAAATCTCTGGCATTGTCAACCTCGACCCAAAACCCCTCAGTTTCATAGTAAAGGAGCTTGTGGATGAAGACAAAACTTGGTGCAGCAGTCGTGTTGGCGTTGTGGTGGAGTGCGTATGTGATGGTGCGGCGGGTCTATGCGTATCTGGATCCGGGCACCGGTAGCTTTCTCTTTCAACTGCTCATTGGCGCGGTGGTCAGCGGAGCGTTCTTGTTGAAAGTCTACTGGAAAAAAGTGACGCGATTTTTCTCAAAAGAAGGCGCGGATGTAGACGACGATGATGACGACGAAGTCTGAACGGGTTGCCGGGTCATTCCGCGATCCGAGCGGCTTTATGTTCACCCGCGAGGGCCGTATCCTGCGCCAGGTCAATCGTGTGTATCAGCCTGCGTATGATCTGCTGATGACTTCAGGACTGTATGCGCGTTTGACGGAGAAAGGGTGGCTGCTGCCGCATGAAGAATGTGATCTCGCGAAAGCGGTCACGGATGAGGCGTACAAGGTCTTGGTACCCGTCCGCGTGCCGTTTATCTCATATCCTTACGAGTGGTCGTTCAGCCAGTTGCGGGATGCCGCGCTGTTGACCTTGCGGATTCAGAAGACGGCGCTCCGGTTCGATATGTCGCTCAAGGATTGCAGCGCCTATAACGTTCAGTTTATGGGCGGCAAGCCGGTGTTCATTGACACGTTATCTTTCGAACCATATCAGGAAGGCACGCCCTGGACGGCCTATCGCCAGTTCTGCCAACATTTCCTGGCACCATTGGCGTTGATGGCGCACCGCGATGTGCGTTTGGGTCAATTGCTGCGGGTTTACCTTGATGGCCTCCCTTTGGATTTGGCGAGTCAGTTGTTGCCCTGGCCTACGTACTTGCGCGGATCGCTACTTATCAACCTGCACATGCACGCTCGCGCGCAACGCCGTTACGCGGATGCGAGCCCCCAGGTTTCGTCCGGGCGTCGGGTGGGGCGCACGGCGCTACTGGGGATGCTCGACAGTTTGCGCACAGGCGTCAAGCGGATGCGCTGGCAGCCAGCCGGCACTGAATGGGCTGATTATTACGATAATACCAACTACACCGCCGAGGCCCTGGCACAAAAAGAGGTGTTGGTAGCGCGCTTTCTGGAAATTGCCCAACCCCAAACCGTGTGGGATTTGGGGGCGAACACCGGGCATTTCAGCCGGTTGGCGAGTTCACAAGGCATTGAGACCATTGCCTTCGATATTGATCCCGCTGCCGTGGAGCGTAATTACTTGCGCAGTATAGCCGAAGACGATGCCGCTATGTTGCCATTGCTCTTGGATTTGACCAATCCCAGTCCGGGGCTAGGGTGGGCTAACCGTGAACGCAGCGCGCTGATCGAGCGTGGCCCCGCAGACCTGGTGATGGCACTCGCGTTGGTGCATCATCTGGCGATTGCCAACAACACGCCGTTAGACTACATCGCGGAATTTTTCAGCACGTTAGGCCCATGGTTGATCATCGAGTTCGTGCCGAAATCGGATTCTCAGGTGCAGCGGTTGTTGGCGCATCGTGAGGATATTTTCCCCAATTATAGAGAGGCCGAATTCGAGGGGGTATTTAAT
>SLSP01000229.1 GCA_007130345.1 Thermoflexales bacterium | reverse complement strand
GGAGCGCCCGAAGTAAAGCTCAGGGAGTCCGAAAGGACGGTGAATTGAGAAGCGGCTCTGCGCGAGCATCCGCACTCCACAAAACCTGCGGGGCTACTTCCCGCGCCTCACATTTTGCCATTTACCATTTTTGAAGGAGAATCCTTATGCAAACTAAACTCACCGGCCGGGTCTGGAAATACGGCGACGATGTGAACACCGACGTGATCTTCCCCGGCAAGTACACGTACAGCATCTCCGATCCTGACGAGATGGCGCAGCACGCGCTCGAAGACCTCGATCCCGGATTTGTGGCGCGCGTCCAACCGGGCGACATCATCGTGGCGGGCAAAAATTGGGGCTGCGGCAGCTCCCGCGAGCAGGCCGTGATCTGCCTCAAGCGGGCCGGCGTCGCCGCGATTGTGGCTCGCAGCTTCGCCCGCATCCACTTCCGCAACTGCATCAACCACGCGCTCCCCATCGTCACCTGTGACGCGGTGGACAGTGTCGAGTCCGGCGAGGAGATCGCCATCGACTTCGCGGCGGGCACCGTCACCACGCCCCGCGCGACGTATACCTTCCCGCCCTTCTCGCCGGAGGTGCTGGCGATTTTGGAGGCGGGCGGGTTGATCCCGTACACGCAACAGGCGTTGAAGGTTAGAGAAACGGCCCGATGAGCATTTTTAACGGACAGCGGTTGACCAACGAGACGTTCAAGCTGGACATCCAGCGGATGCGCCAGGGCTGGTACTCTGACCAGTACTTCGTCAACGTGGAGCAGATGTTGACGGTGTTGGGCGCGCGGGGCTATCGATATCAGGGCAAGTTCCCGCGCCTCAGCGGCCCCGCGCTGGATGACCTGGACGTGGGGCACATGGAAGTGGAGATGCAGATCTTCACCTATCGCCCTGGGCGGACGCTGGTGGTGGGAGTGGACAAGGCGTTGACGATGTTGCGTCACTGTGCCGGTTATTGGGATGATAGCGGTAAATTTGTGCAGACTTACAATGAACTGGAGGTGATGGCCGTCCACGATGGCACCCTGGTCAACTATCCGCCTATCGACACGCCCGGCAGCGGCAACCTCCGCCGGGTGCAGCCGGTACTCAAGATTCGCGGGCGCTACCGCGACTTCGCGCTGCTGGAGACGCCCGTCCTGGGCACATTGAGCCGGAGCAGCCGCATCGCCTCCAACGTCTACGCGACCCTGAGCGCGGCGCGGGGGAAGCCCGTCCTCTTCTTCCCCGCGCGCTTCGACGCCCACGAGGTGCAGGCCGCCGACGGCTACGCCTACGACATCGCCGTGCAGCGCTTCAACCGCGACTTCCGCCAGCACGTCCCCTCCATCATCTCCACCAACGCGCAAGGCGACTGGTGGGGCGGAGAGGGCGCCGGCACCGTCCCCCACGCCGTCGTCGCCTGCTTCCTGGGCGATACCGCCGCCGCGACGGTGGCCTTCGCCTCCGTGCTGCCCCCCGATGTCCCGCGCATCGCTCTGGTGGACTTTAACAACGACAGCGTTACCGCCAGCCTGCGCACACTCCGGGCCATGTTCGAGCGTTACCGCATCTGCCTGGAAGCCGGAAAGGAGGAGGAGGCGCAGCGCTACATCCTCGCCGGCGTGCGCCTGGACACCAACCGCTCCGTGCGGGATATCAACGTCGCCCCGCTCGGCGATCCCGCGCTGGATATGGGCGTCAATCCCCGGCTGGTCTTCGCCGCGCGCGCGGCCCTCGACCACGCGTGGAAGGCGTGGGACTTGCCCGAAGCGTGGCGGATGCGCGCCCGCACCTATTGCCACAACGTCAAGATCGCGGTTTCCGGCGGATTTTCCCCGCAGCGCATCAACCTCTTCGAAGAACTGGAAGTGCCGGTGGATTATTACGGCGTCGGCTCCTGGCTGATGTCCAACGATATGGACAAGGGCACCAATACCGACTTCACCGCCGACGTGGTACGGGTCAAGGTCAACGGGACGTGGACGGATATGGCCCGCGTCGGGCGCGGCCCGTGCGACAATGACGCGCTGGCCCGCGTGGATTGGCGGGCGTGGGAGACTGACGATGACCTCGCGTGACCGCTGGCTCGTCCACATCGCGCCGCGCGCCGCGTGGGATGTGGCCCAAGCGCGGGGCGACTATCGCGCTGCCAGCCTGGACGCCGAGGGCTTCATCCACTGCTCGACGCCGGAGCAAGTGCTGCGCGTGGCCGACGCGCGCTACGCCGGACAAGCGGGCCTGGTGCTGCTGTGCATCGCCGCCGAGGCCGTCGCCGCCCCCATCCGCTACGAGGACTGCTACGCGAGCGGCGAAGCGTTCCCGCACCTCTACGGCCCGCTCAACCTGGAGGCCGTCGTCGAAGTCGTGGACTTCCCGCCGGGCGCGGCGGGGCGATTCGCCATGCCGCCGCGCGCGGCACGCATATTCCAGGAGGCCCTATGACCGACGCTGAACTCTCCCCTAGCCAATTCCGCGAGACCGCCGCCCGCATCGAAGCCGAGGTGGGCCGCGTGATCGTCGGGCAGCGCGACGTGGTGCGGCACACGCTCGTTGCCCTGCTTGCCAACGGGCATCTGCTCCTCGAAGGGCTGCCCGGCCTCGGCAAGACGATGCTCGTCCGCACGCTGGCCTCCGTCCTGCAACTGGACTTCAACCGCGTGCAGTTCACGCCCGATCTGATGCCGGCCGACATCATCGGCACGGACATCCTCGAAGTGACGCAGGCGGGCGAGCGCCGCTTCCGCTTCCACCAGGGGCCGGTCTTCACCAATCTGCTGCTTGCCGATGAGATCAACCGCGCCACGCCCAAGACGCAATCCGCCCTCCTCGAAGCGATGCAGGAGCGCCAGGTCAGCGCGGGTGGGGCGACCTATCCCCTGACGCAGCCGTTCCTGGTGTTGGCGACGCAAAACCCCATCGAACTGGAAGGCACGTATCCCCTGCCGGAGGCGCAACTCGACCGGTTTCTCTTCAAGATCAACGTGGGCTATCCCGCCGAGCAGGAGTT
>SLSP01000065.1 GCA_007130345.1 Thermoflexales bacterium | reverse complement strand
TGAGCACGCTCCAAGCCCCCGTCCCCGGGGGCGGCTAGACCGGTAGTACACGCTTGAGTCGTCCCCGAGACGGGGACTTCGAGCTAGTTTTTGAGCGGTTTGCTCACAAGACTGAAGTGTTAAGGCAAGTGATTATGTCAGCCAACGGCGGATTGTCAAGTCCTCCGTTCTTTCATAGCTGAACCACGTCGTAAAACGCTTTCGCCATACGCTTGACCTTCTCCGCAAACCCGGCATCCTGCACATCGAACCACGTAATCTGCTCGTCCTTGAGGCTGAACCAGGCGTATTGCCGGCGGATGAAGTCGTGGGTGTCCAGTTGGATGCGTTCTTGCACCTCGTCCAGCGTGGCCTCGCCCGCGAAGTAGGGCCGGAACTGACTGTAGCCCAGGCCGGACATCGCTGGAAGCTCCCATCCGTAGCCCCGCGCCAGCAGACGCTCCACCTCGGCGGGGAGACCGGCGGCCATCATCGCTGCGACGCGGGCGTCGGCGCGGGCGTAGAGCGCGTCGCGTGCCAGCGTCAGCCCGATGCGCAGCACGCGGTAGGGCGGCGGGATGCGGCGACGTAGCTCCGAGAACGCGCGCCCGGTCTTGAGGCTCACTTCTAGCGCGCGGATGACGCGCCGCGCGTTGTGGGGATGGATGAAGTCGGCGGCGGCGGGGTCGAGCGCCATCAGCCGCGCCCAGAGCTGCTCCGGCGGTTGCGCTTCCAACTCGGCACGCAGCGCGGGATCGGGCGGGACTTCGGGCACTTGCCAGCCCTGGAGCAGCGCCCGTGTGTATTGCCCCGTCCCGCCGACGAGGAGCGGGCGATTCCCCCGCGCGTGGATGGCGGCGATGGCGGCGCGGGCCAGCCGCAAGTAGTGCGCCAGGCTCACTGTCTCGTCGGGGGCGGCGATGTCGATGAGGTGATGCGGCGCGCGGGCCAACTCCTCTGGCGCGGGCTTGGCCGTACCGATGTCCATCTCGCGGTAGAACTGGCGCGAGTCGGCGGAGACGATCTCGCCGCCCCACCGCTCCGCCAGCGCCACGCCCAGGGCGGTCTTGCCCACCGCCGTCGGCCCGACGATGGCTACGAGGGGAATCAGATCGGCCTGGGTCATAACAACTCCTGGGGCGCGCTCTCCAGGTTGGGATAGAACGTGAGGCGCAGCAGCCGCCCGCTCCTATCCAGCCCCACAGCGACGACGCTCAGATGCCACGTCACATCGAGCGCGGCGATCTCCTCACCCAGGTAAGTGCGGGCCACGGTTTCCATCCGCGTGGCCTTGCTTGGCGTAATGGATTGCTCTGGCGTGCCCTGGCGCGCTCCCCGGCGCGTCCGCACCTCGATGAAATACCACTCGCCATCTTGCCGGGCGACCAGGTCAACTTCTCCGGCGGGGCAATGCCAGTTGCGCGTCACCACGTCGAAGCCGTGTCGCGCCAACGCTTCAGCGGCCAGACTTTCGCCGCGTCGTCCTAATCCCACCTTGCCGTGTGTCATATCCCCATCCTAGTGCGAAGTACACCTTTGTCAAACGTCAAACGTGAAGCGTCAAGAAATTCGACCTGTGCAATAGCCTAAATTTTGCCGAAAAACGCCCCAAAACCGATAAAATCCGGTAACCCAAATGGGGAATTGGGGGTATAATTAGGGTTCCCAGGCGGGTGACGTGGCAACCCTATTGCACAGGTTGCCAAAGCACGAAGTTGTTTTTGGACAAGATCTAAAGGGCGGTTTTTTTCATTGGAGTCACCAGCCGGTTTACCGATAATGCCATCAAAGAGGCTGCGGCTGTCCAAACACCCCCTATCAAGCTCATCGATGGCGATAGGTTATTGCAGATAATGCGAGAAGAGCAAAATTGAAGCGTCTGCATCTGCACGATCCCGTCTATGGCGCGGCCACGCTCACCGAGCCGCTGCTCATCGACCTGTACCACGCGGCGGCGGTGCAACGGTTGGCCCACGTCTACCAAGGCGGGGTCACGGCGTTTATCCGCCCGGAGCGCGCCACCACCCGGCTGGATCACTCCGTGGGCGTGATGTTGCTGTTGCGTCGCCTGGGCGCGTCTCCGGTGGAGCAGGCCGCCGGCTTGCTCCACGATGTGCCGCACACGGCCTTCTCCCACGTCATCGACTTCGTCTTCCCCAACCGCGAGCACGTGTACCACGAAGAGCACCGCGACGAGGTGTTCGCCGCTTCTGACCTGCCGGAGATTCTGGCCCGCCACGGCCTCGATTGGCGCGAGGTGGCGGAAGCGGAGAACTTCGCGCTGTTGGAGCAGCCGCTGCCCGAACTCTGCGCCGACCGTCTGGATTATTTCTTGCGTGATGGCGTGGTGGATGAAGAAGCGTTTACAGCGGATGTGGCCCGCGACTTCCTGGGGCATCTGCGCGTCCACGGGGGGCGGCTGGTGGTGGATGACCTGGACGCGGCGCGCTGGCTTGGGGAGCAGTTCATCGCGCTGGATGACGCGATCTGGTGCTCGGTGCAGGAGGTGGGCTGGTACGCGGTGATGGCGCGCGCGCTTCGGGCCGCGCTGGAGCACGGCGTGCTCGTGGAGGCGGACTTCGCCGGGACGGATGAGCCGCTGATGGCCCGGCTCCGCGCCGCCGACGTGCCGGAAATCCAGCGCTGGCTCGCGCTCCTGCGCCGGGATGTGGCCTTCGCGCGCGACGAGGCCGCCCCCGATCTCATCGTCTTGCCCAAAGTGCGCGCCGTCGATCCGCCGGTGCTGCACAATGGCGCGGTGACGCCGCTCTCGCGCCTGGACGCGGCCTTTGCCCGCCGCCGCGCGGGGTACATCGCGGAGAAGGCGGGGGCGTGGGGCTTGCGGATTATTGACTCTGCTGAAAGAACCCTAAAAAATCCGATTTTTTAGAGACGTGATCCTACAGATAGATTTTCCGCGCGCGAATTGCATATAGGTGTAGATCGCGTGTGGAAAAATCGGATTTTTGGACTTTTTTCAGGGGACTCACGTTGAGGGCTTCACACATC
>SLSP01000016.1 GCA_007130345.1 Thermoflexales bacterium | reverse complement strand
CGAGCGCGTCAGCGTCGGGTCGAGGTCCTGGAAGGAAGCGGACCGAAGCGCCAGGAGCGTTCTCAACGGATCGAGGAACCCTGCTTCTGTCAGAAGCGATGTCGTCGTCCCCGGACGCTGCAGTGCGACGCTCATTGTTTCCGTCAGACTGCGGGCAGCCGAGCTCGCCGCCGTTGCGACCACCGCAATGCCAATCGGCACATCGGCCACAACGAACGATGTACCGCTCTGGATATCTTCCACCTGGACGTTGGTCTTGCTACCGAAGGCCACCCCGAAGAGGATCAGCGCTACCAGCAGGTAGTCGAGCCGAATCTGCTGCGAGGTGATCGCCGCAATCGCAACCGCCAGCAACCCGATCAGCGCTGCCGCGAGCAGGTTGCCGCCGGCACCAAAGCCGGAAGTCGCATCCCACCATTCGGACAAACCGAAAACCGTTGCGAGCGCCAGCAGGGCTTCCCGCAGAAGCTCCGGATCGCCGAACGTGTAGATGGTGAACATCCCTACTCTCCTCTACCTCGGTCGAGTCACGGCTCCGGGGTCCTCGCGCTTGCTATGGATGGCCACCAGCCTTTCCGCCTGAAACGTGACCTCACCATATTCCTGCTGAACCGAGCGCAGATCAGAGTGCGCCGCGTCCTTGAAGCGCTCGAGCGTCCATCGGACGTCTTGATGCATCGCCGGTGCTTCCGGGTGGGTGTAGGCCTGCTCCACCACGCGAGCCAGGGAAAGCGCTACGTGCGGTGCGTAGAAGCTCGTGATGTAGGGCGTCATCAACGTGACGTACTGCTGCAGGCCTGCAGCGTTTCCCTGCAGCGCTTGAAAGTGCCGGACGATGCTCCAAGGCAGCGACCCGAGAAACACCTGCATGTCAGCGTCGTGGTCCGTTCCCGCCGTTGCAGGGTCGCTCATGTGCGCAGCGGCCTGCTCCAATCGACCGCGCACCCATCCATGCAGCCCCTCGTCCAGACCCCATTGCGCAAGCGGCACCTTCTTCAGACAGCGCTGCGCATCGGGGTCGCAACGCCAAAGCGGACTCGCGTCATCGTCCGCACCCGTGCCCTGGGGGACGCCGGTTCGTAGCCACTCATAGGGCAGAGCTGCCGGCCAGAACGCGGCAACATTCCCCGCTTCTGACTCGGTTGAATCAGGCGCCCGATGGATCACGGTCCCTGCAATGTTCAGCAGCAGCTCGATGTTGCTGAGACCATTGGCGTCGGGGAAGGCCAGGGTGTCCGCAGCATCCGTCAGGGTCAGCGCATTCCAGGTCAGGTTGCCGACATGGAGATTGTTCGGGTCCGCGCCGCTGGGATCACCGTCAGAGCGCGCCAAGCCGCGATCCGAGAACAGCGCGCGGGTCGCCTGCATGGTATCCGTGAAGGACCCGTCACCGGTTGCCTGAATCTTGTAGCGCTCTTCGACCTCGCCACCGAGGGCCTCGATCGTATTGATCGCTAGTCCGGACCCCCACTTGCAGGTGTCCACCTGCAGCGCCGTGAGCTTGTTCATCGTGTCCTGCAGGCCAGTCATAATCGAATCGCAAATCGGGCACATGGTCGCGATTGCAATCTTGAAGGCGTAACCCAGCGCGTTCGCACCGATCTGCCTGAGCATCTGGCGAAACTCGTCAGCATTGATGAAGCTGAAGCTGCCACCGTACAGATCGATGCCGCCACACCCGGCGTCGAGCTGCGGCGGCGCGAAGCTGAACACCTGGAACGTACTCACCGGCGCTCGAAGCCTCAGGTATCCTGCGTCCATTCCAAGCCGTCGCTGAGACGAGTAGATCGTCGGCTCGTTGCCCGTCGCCATGTACATGCCGTCGAGCGCGTCGGTAATGCTCGCTTTCGCTGGCATCGCGGCCAGAACCGCCATCGCCAAACTGATCGCCGCTATCGTTCTGTTCATCACCCGCACCTCACTTCCGCCTGTCTTCGATGCCGTACACGCGTGCAATCTCACGCTGTATGAACGGCACCCAAGAGTCTGTGTTGTTCCAATCCACCTGCTCTGTTTCGTCTATCGACGATGCCTCCAGAACCCCCCGCGCTGCCGGGCGCGCTGCGAAATAGGTCTGCGACGAGATCAGGCCGTACTGATGGGCTGCAGCCACGAGTCGATCCACCAGCGAGGTGTAGTCAATGAAGCCCTGGCTGATCAGGTAGAAACCTTCGGGAGGGACAACCAGCATCACGGCAGGCGTAAAGTTGATGCCAAGGTTCGCGAACTGCCCCGTGTCCGCCAGCACCTTTACCCTTGGATTCAAAGCCGCCAGCCTTCGTCCCTGCCGGCTGATGACGCGCATCTCCATCTGATGGCGGTCCACGAATCGGTTCAGTGGCTGCAGCTGCTTGGCGCAGAACTCACAGGTCTCGTCGTAGAAGACCCACAAACCTGCCTTATCTGCGAGGCTCTCGATGATCGCCCGCTTACTTTCCTCAGCCGACGCGAGCGTTGCTGCGCGCGCTGCTGACGCGAATGGCAGCCGCAGGTTCTCGTCGAGCAGCGGATCGTTCCTCACCACGGTCTGGGCCACGTCGCTGAATATCTGGGCCCTGTCCATCATGATGCGTTGTGCGTAGAAGTAAGCACGCACGTTGTTCTCGGTCGGATCGTTGATTGCGGCATCCCGCAGTTCGGGGAGCGTTTCGCGAAGCCACTGCGCACTCAGCGGCGCCGGACCGGCATCAGCCTGCGGTGACGCCTGGCCTGACATCGGTGGCGGGACGTCGTCGGGCTCTGGGGGCGGTTCCTCAACAGGCATGACCTCATACCAGTGCCATCCCCGCTCACGATCACGCCAGAACGCTTCTTCGAAGCGCCGGTCCTCCCACCGTTGGCGCTCGGATGCCTCCAATGACGGCGCACTGAAACCACCCGTGAACAACAAAAGTAGCCCCATGACCAGCCGCCTGGCCTGCGCAACCCGATCCCCTCTCGCTCCCCTTGCCATCCTCACGGCCCTCCGTCGTCGAACCAGGGCAAAAGCGCCGG
>SLSP01000495.1 GCA_007130345.1 Thermoflexales bacterium | reverse complement strand
GTTTGTGCAATCAGGCGGGGATTTAACCATCCTCCAAAAATCAAGGGTGACAAGAAACAACAACTTCGCAATGCAACCAATACGCAACACGAAACACGCAACACGCAACACGCAACACGCAACACGCAACACGAATCACTCCCCAAGTTCGCCCCGCACCATCGCCAGCAGCGATTCGGCGTGTAACGCGGCGAGATTATAGCACGCCCCGCCGAGGTGTTCCGCCAACGCCTGCGCCAGCCCCTTGTCGAAGTCCGCGCTTTCCATGTTGATGACGATGGCGCGGATGTCGGCCTCTTGGATGCGCTCGGCGATGTGGTACGCTTCTACTTGCGGCGGCATCTCACCCATCGAGACGTTGCCCGCGCCGTCGGTGAGGATGACCAGCAGCGGGATCAGCTCTGGCATCCGCCGCAACTCCTGCTGCACGGTCTGATGCGCCAGCCATAGCCCCGCCGAGAGCGGCGTCTTGCCGCCTACGGGCAAGTCCACCAGCCGCTTTTCCGCCAGATCGACGCTGTTGGTAGGCGGGAGCACCAGCGTGGCGCGATCCTTCTGGAAGACGATCATCCCCACGCGGTCGCGTCGCTGATAGGCGTCGGTGAGCAGCGAGAGCACCGCGCCCTTCGTCGCCTCCATCCGCTCAGAGACGGCCATCGACCACGAGGCGTCCACCGCGAAGATGATGAGGTTCGCGCTGCGGCGCACGCGCACTTTCTTGCGATAGTCCTGCGAGCGCAGATGCAGCGCGGGGCCGTCCGGTTCCGCTTCTGCCCGCTCCCGCTGATAGGGCGCGGCGGCGCGCAACGTCGCGTCGAAGGCCAGGTCGTCGAGCGCGCCGGACGCCGGTTCCGCGCCCACGTAACGCCCGCGCTTGCGCGTGGTGCGCGTGCGGGTGCGGCGGCCCCCGGTGGAGCGCACCCGGCGATCCCGCGTCCCTTCCAGCCGGCGGGGATCGAAAAGCTCGCCCGGCTGGATGAATTTGCCGCCCTCCCACCACTGCCCGTCGGTGGGCCACTTGGGCGGATCCTGCGCGAAGTTCTGGAGTTGAGACGCTGCCGTGTCATCTGGGGCCGGCTGCGTCTCAACCTCTACGCTTTTTTTGAGCGACGTTCCCCCGGCATTTCGCCCGCGTCGGCGGAGGCTTCCTGGCGTTCCGGCGTCACGTCGGCGGCGCGCTCGCGGGCGGAGGCCACCAGCTTATCCAGCGCATCCACCGACGCCTGCACCTCGTCGAAGGGCCGCCGCTTGAGTCGATGCGGCAGCGCCAACTCCGCCGCCAGCATCACGTCGCGGTCGGTGAGGCGGCGACGCCCCTCCCAGGCCGCGTGCGCCGTCGCCGTCTTGAGGATGACCAGGTCGCCGCGATGCCCGTCCACGCCCAGGCCGGCCATCATCTCGGCGATGGTCGCCATATCGGCGCGGGAGTACTGCACCTCTGGCTGCAATCGCCGTGCCTCCGCGATGCGGCGAGCCATCTCGCGCTCTTGCGGCTGCCACTCGGCGCAGAAGCCCTCTGGGTCATGCTCGAAGGCCAGATTGCGCTCCATAATCGCCATCCGCGCGCGGGCGTCCGGCACGCCGCGCACGTCCACGCATAGCGCGAAGCGGTCGAGGAGCTGCGGGCGCAGGTCGCCTTCCTCCGGGTTCATCGTCCCCACGAGGATGAAGCGCGCCGGATGCTGGAACGAGATGCCCTCGCGCTCCACAGTATTGACGCCCATCGCCGCCGCGTCGAGCAGCACGTCCACGATGTGGTCATCGAGCAGATTCACCTCGTCCACGTAGAGGATGCCGCGATTGGCCGCCGCCAGCACGCCCGGTTCGAAGCGGCGCTCGCCCTGCTGGATGGCGCGCTCGATGTCGAGCGTGCCGACCACGCGGTCTTCCGTCGCGCCGATGGGCAGTTCCACGAAGGGGACTTTGCGGACGGCTACCGGCAGGGTCTCGCCCTGGGCCACGCGCTCGTGGCAGGCGGTACACCACGAGGCCGGCTGGCGCGGGTCGCAGCCGAACGCGCCATCCGCCACCACCTCGATCTCCGGCAGCAGGGCGGCCAGCGCGCGCGCCGCCGTCGATTTGGCCGTCCCGCGCTCCCCGCGAATCAGCACCCCGCCGATGCGGAAGTTGATCGCGTTGAGCACCAGCGCGCGCTTCATCCGCGCCTGATCGACGATGGCGGTGAAGGGGAATACGAGTCGTTCTTGATTGTCCATAGGACCTCCTGATGATAGCGATAGCGTGACAGATTTGATTTCAGGGGTTCTTTGGGATTTCGCATGGTCGCGGTGGAAGATTGGCCACGAATTGCACGAATTAACACGACAAATCCAAACTTAGTGAAAATTCGTGTAATTCGTGGCGAAAAATTGATCGTCGGCTAAGTCGAGCATGCGAACTACCAGAGAGCCATTCCAGGGAACTCGATGCTTGCTCCCCCATAAGGTCAGGTTTATAATGAGAGTATACCCTGGGGAAAATACCCTCTGAACCAAGGAGAAGGCAATGCCAATACAACAACTATCTATTCCTGAACTTTTAGATAGCCTCCTGGCCTTGACGCAGGAGCTTTATAAATATGAGCGCGCCTATGCCCTCACATCCGAAGACTTCTACGCGCTGTTTTCACAAGGCAAGCTGGATGACGGAGAATCGGAGCAGACCGAAGACTTCTGCCTGTGGGCCGGTCTATACGAGACCAAGCTGGCACGAGAGCAAGCCTTGCGACAGGCCAGCCGCACGACGGTGCAAAAACTAATCAACGCCTCTGAGAGCGGCAACCTACGGCTATCGCCGCGCATGGCGATGTGACCTGTATGATAGACTCTATCGAGGAGTATGCCCAATTCATCTACGCTTTGCCAGCACACTATCCAATCATCCAGCAAAACACCCTGCGATTATACACAGTAGGGCCTTATGAAGGGATATTGAAGGGTGAAGTACATTTTGATCACGGCATTGTATTACGCGTGGTGGAAATGCTAGACTTTGC
>SLSP01000216.1 GCA_007130345.1 Thermoflexales bacterium | reverse complement strand
GAATTGGATTTGGGACTCCGGTTGGGACTCCAAAAAAATGTTCCTCGTTCCCGTTCCTGTTGCTCTTGTGCGAATCATTCCCGTTTTGTTCCTGGAGCAATATGGGCAACGAGGAACAGAGGAACATAGGAACAGAACGAGGAACAGAAAAATATCTACGCATCGTGTCCGTTGCCCTTCAAAATTCTGCGTAATTCACGCACGGCCCTTGAAGCGCGGCGGGTGCCCCATCCCAGTGTCTTCGCAACGTTGCGCACGTTGACCTCTTCCCAGGGCATAACCTAACACTGCGCGGGCATCGTCACCTAATCCGGATTCTACAATTTTGGCAAGTGGTTGTTGTCACAGAGTATTCGCCACCATCACACTTGGCTCCGAGGGGATTGCCAAATCTGGCAGGAGCTTGGCACGCTATGGCGAAAAGAGTACCCGTTGCGAAGATCATCCAAAACCTTCACCAGAAGCCTCCCTATAAATCAGACTTTTGTCGTAGAAATCCCCCCGCCTCCCGGTTATACTGAAAGCATAACTGTAAACGTTCAGGCAGGGTAGCCGACAACGAATTTTTGAACGAATAAGCGAATGGGAGGCCAGCTTAACACGCAGTTTCCGTCCCTCCGAGTCCTGAATTCGTTTATTCGTTGCCTTCATTCGTTGTCGGCTGGCTCACCCCTGAACGGTTACATATAACCTTTAATTCTCAATGCTCTTACAGGAGGCACTCTATGTTTTGCTATCAATGTGAACAAACGGCTAAAGGCGCAGGCTGCACCATCTCCGGCGTGTGCGGAAAAGACCCCACCGTTGCCGCGCTGCAAGATTTACTGGTGGAGAACCTCATCGGCATCGCGTGGTACGCCCGCGCGCTGAACGAGTTGGGCGCAGCGACCCCAGAAGCGGATCGCGCCATTCTCGATGGGCTGTTCACCACCGTTACCAACGTCAATTTCGATCCGGAGAACATCCGCGACATCGTGCTGGCCTCGCAGGCGGTCAAGACGCGGACGCGGGACGCGCTCGAGGCGCTCGCGGGAGACATCGAAGGGCCACTGCCCGCCGGGGCGACGCTCGAACCCGCCGACAGCGTCCAGGGGATGCTGCGCCAGGCCGGGAAGTTCGTCCTCACGCCGGCCGCCCGTCAGGATGACGTAGCGAGCCTGCGCTCCATCTCGTTGTTCGGGCTGAAGGGCGCGGCGGCCTACGCGCATCACGCCCGCGTCCTGGGCAAGGAGGACGTGAAACTCAATCACGCCTTCAACCGGACGCTGGCCGCGCTGCGCGATGACACGCTCGACGCCGATGCCCTCGTGGCGCTGGCGATGGAGGTCGGGCAGATCAACCTCCGCGCGATGGAGTTGCTGGACAACGCGCACGTCGAGCACTTCGGCCATCCGCAACCGACCGCCGTGCCGCTCGGCGTGCAGGCCGGGCCGGCCATCGTCGTCTCCGGCCACGACCTGCTCGACCTGGAAGAACTGCTCAAGCAGACAGAGGGCAAGGGCATCTCCATCTACACGCACGGCGAGATGCTGCCCGCGCACGGCTATCCCGCGCTCCACAAGTACCCGCACCTCTACGGCAACTACGGCAGCGCGTGGCAGAATCAGCAGAAGGAATTCGCGGCGCTGCCCGGCGCGGTGCTGATGACGACCAACTGTATCCAGAAGCCGCGCGACAGTTACCAGGATAACCTCTTCACCACCGGCCTGGTCGCCTGGCCCGACGTGACCCACATCCCCGACCGCGCCGATGGGCAACCCAAGGACTTCTCGCCTGTGATCGAGCGCGCGCTGGAACTGGGCGGCTTCCCGGAGGACGTGGCGGATCAGGTCATCACGGTGGGCTTTGGGCGGAACGCGGTGCTTGGGGTGGCGGATAAGGTCATCGAGGCGGTCAAAGCGGGGCAGATCAAGCACTTCTTCCTCATCGGCGGCTGCGACGGCGCGAAGCCGGGCCGCAACTACTACACGGACTTCGCCGAGCAGACGCCCGACGACACCGTGATGCTGACCCTGGCTTGCGGCAAGTACCGCCTCAACCGGGGCGAGTACGGCGACATCGGCGGGATTCCGCGCCTGCTCGACATCGGCCAGTGCAACGACGCCTACTCCGCCATCCAGATCGCGGTGGCGCTGGCGGGGGCCTTCGGCGTCGGCGTGAACGACCTGCCCTTGAGCATGATCCTCTCGTGGTACGAGCAGAAAGCCGTCGCCATCCTGCTGACGCTGCTCTCACTCGGCATCACCAACATCCACCTAGGGCCGTCGTTGCCAGCCTTCGTCTCCGACAACGTCCTGGGCGTGCTGGTGGACAAGTTCCACTTGCAGCCCATCACCACCGTCGAGGCGGATTTGGCGGCCTGCCTGGCCGGCTGAACTCCCTTACGCCATAACACCACCGGGCGCGACTATCGCGCCCGGTTTTTGCGTGGCGCAATGGCATCTCCCTGGCAAGCAGTTGTCACCACGCCGGATTGTTTTACAATAGAGGCAAGACACGGAGGTGCAAGATGGAAACCACAACCCTAGAATTACCCACCAAGTTGTACACAAACCTAGAATCCCTGGCCGAGAACGATGACCAGGACATCACGGCCTTGTTAGAGCAATGGGTGAAAGAAGCGCAACGGCAACGCTGGATACAGGGTTGGCAAGAACTGCGCGACTTGATCCGTGAGGAAGGCGGCCTCGATGTCGGGGAGACCAAAGAGGAAATCGTCGCACACATGCGCAAGACTCGCCAGGAGATCTTTGAGGAAGAATATGCGCATCTGTATAGATAGTTGTGGGCACAATTCGCCTCTGAAAATTGCTTGACCATTGGGCTTCACGTTCAACCGCCCGTCAAACGTCAATTCACATTACATTTTGGATTCTAATAGCGTGACTCTACTGAAAGAACCTTAAAAATCCGATTTTTTAGAACCTTGATACTATATGTAGATTTTTCGCGTGCGAATTTCATATAGGTAGTAGGTCGCATGTGGAAAAATCGGATT
>SLSP01000533.1 GCA_007130345.1 Thermoflexales bacterium | reverse complement strand
GGGGCGAGAGGGGGCGCAGAACATCCTGGCCGTCCGAGGCGCAGTCCTCACCGGACGAGAGCGTTTTGACTCTCTTTGGGCTAGGGCTTACACAAACTCGCCCCCATCCTGAAATGCACCCCCACCCGCTGCGTTGCAATTCTCCCAAGTGATGCTACACTACAGTTGACCCTGGGAAGAATCGGCGATCTGACCTATTCAGGGGTAGCCGAGATTGCAAGGATTAAGGGTGATACAAAATGAACCCTCAAGACAATAAAGCTGTCCTGGAAGAATTTCCCTGGCGCTTGGTGATTCCAGGGGTGTTCGCTTACGTGATGCTCGGCCTTGTCGTGCAATACATCCCCAATCCCATTGTGCCCTCGGCGATTTTAGCCCTAAACATGGTCGTGGTGGTCGTATCCGGCTATATCGGCGGGGCGCGGGCCGGGGCAGCGGTGGGCCTGTTGGGGACGTTGAGCACGTTCCTGCTGAAGTTGCCGATGGGGACCCCGGATTTCTACGAGTTGGGGGCCGTCCTGCCCCACACGCTGATGGGCCTGGTCGCGGGATGGTCTCGTGTGCAGCAGAGCCGCCTACTCTCGGCCTCGACCATCTTGGTGGGCCATAGCCTGAACATCCTGGTCTTCAGTCTCAGCGGGCTGCTCCCCTGGCGCGTGCTGACCACCGAAGTCTTCTGGAACGGTATCTTTGCGGAAACCACCATCGGCCTCATTTTGATCATCGTGACCCTGGGCGTGTATCAGAACCTCACGCTGACAGCGCCAGAACGGCCGGCCCAGAATCTGCCCCAGCGCCGGCTTGTGCTGACATGGAGCGCCATCCTCGCCTTGACCCTGATCTTGGTGCTGCTCTTCTACGGGCAGGTGACGTTGGCCCCCTACCTCTTCGCGCTGCCGGTGGTGCTGGCGGCTATCTATCTCGGCCCTCTAGCGGCCTGGGTGATGGCGCTGCTACTGAGTTTTGTGCTGCTCGGAGCCGCCAGCTTCGCTATCCTGGAAGAAGCCAGCATCATCCACGAGGTTTCAATGATTTTGATGCTCAATCTCGTGGCCCTGGCGGTTGGAGAACTGGCCGAGGACTTGACCGCGCAACGGTTTTTGGCCCAGCAACGCCTGCTCGAACTGGAAGATGCCTACGTGGCTCTCTCCGACGCGGATCGCATCAAGAGCGAGATGATTCAGAACATCTCTCACGAGTTGCGGACGCCGCTCGCTATCATCCTCGGCCACACGGAGTTGCTTATCACCGGCCTGCTAGGCCGGCTGACCGAGGAGCAGACGACCTCCATCGCGGCAGCCCACAAGCACGCGCGCAAGCTCACCTATCTGGTGGAGCAGGTGACGGTACTGCATCAGGTGGACGAGGGCAAACTCTCCTGGCAGACGGTGGCCCTGGATGTGTTGGTGCGTGCCCACGTCGAGCACGTCCGCCCCGCCGCCCAAGAGAAGGACTGCTACTTGCGCGTGTCGCTCCCCGAAAATCTCCCCGCCTTCGAGGGCGATCCCGAATACCTGGGCCGCGCCGTCACCGCGTTGCTGGACAACGCCATCAAGTTCAGCGCGGGGCAAGGGGGCATCATCGACGTCAAAGGTTGGGCGGATAAAGGGCGCGTCTATCTCACCATCAGCGACGAGGGCATCGGCATTGCCCAGGAGAATCACCAGCGCATCTTTGAACGCTTCTGCCAGGGCGATGGCTCGACTACGCGGCGATTTGGCGGCCTGGGCACCGGCCTGGCCCTGGTCAAAGAGGTGGTACAGGCTCAT
The DNA here is from genome assembly GCA_007130345.1 of Thermoflexales bacterium. Taxonomy (GTDB): domain Bacteria; phylum Chloroflexota; class Anaerolineae; order B4-G1; family SLSP01; genus SLSP01. Next base: position 1,235 of record SLSP01000533.1, on the reverse strand, counting down.
GGCGGAGATGTCTGGGTCGAAAGTGTTGTCAATCTGGGCAGCACCTTCGGGCTGTGGATTCCCATCACCCCACCCCCGGATCGTCAGCACCTGGAACTGTCCATTTACAAACAATTTGCGGAGCAACAGGAGACTGTCAATGCGTGATCCAGCGCGCATCCGACAGGCTTTACAGGGAGTTTTATGACGCAAGAGGCTATGATTGCATTGATTCGCGCGCGCGGGATTCGAGACCCCCTGGTCTTGGGCGCGATGGGCCGCGTTCCCCGCGCGGCCTTCGTCCCCGAAGGGCAGAAACGGCAGGCGCACGGAGATCACCCCCTGCCCATCGGCCACCGACAGACCATTTCGCAGCCCTACATCGTGGCGATGATGACCGAGGCCCTGGCGCTGACTCCCAGCCAGCGCGTGCTGGAAATCGGCACGGGATCGGGCTACCAGGCGGCTATCCTGGCCGAGATGGGAATGGAGGTCTACAGCGTGGAGCGCATCCCCGCGCTCCACCAGGCCGCGCAGCACGCGCTCGAAGCCGCCGGCTATGCCCAGGTGCGCTGCAAGCTCGGCGATGGCTATCACGGCTGGCCCGACCACGCCCCTTACGCGGGCATCATCGTGACGGCGGCCTCCCCTGAAGCACCCCCGCCGCTGTTGGCGCAACTGGCCGATGGCGGCTGCATGGTCATCCCCCTGGGCCGGCCGGGGCGGATGCAGGAGCTATGGCAGCTCACGCGCCACGGCGAAGAGTTCCGCCGCGAGAGTATGGGCGGCGTGGCCTTCGTCCCCTTCGTTCACGACGCGGCGTAATCGCCCCCCTCCCGGAAGAGCGTCACCAGCCGCTTCCCCCGCATCTGGCGGAAGGTCGCGCCCTGGCTGGCGGATAACAGCGCGCTGTCCACATCCTCAACCAGCGTGCCCGCCAGCGCGTCCACGCCGGACTCGAAAAGCAGCGGGCTGAGGGGCGTGGTGCCCCCTAGCATCACCACGAAAGCCTCTGGCCGCCAGAGCCGCGCCAACCCCGCGAAGGTGTGATTCAGCAGCGTCGTGCCGGTCACGGCGATCACGTCGGCCTGGGGCAATATCTCGGCAGCATACGACGCGGGAAGGTCGCCCGCGCGGGGATTTAGCTCCAGCACCCAGAGCCGCCCCGCCCGCTCGCGGATGCGCGGCACGAAGGGGAAGTGCCCCACGATGGCGACGTTGCGCCCGGCCCCCCGCTCGGCGATGACCTCGGCGGC
>SLSP01000226.1 GCA_007130345.1 Thermoflexales bacterium | reverse complement strand
TCCGTCGCCAATCTGATGGCGGCCCTGGGTCGCTATCAGGGCCGCCAGGAGCTTTATCAGCATCAAGCGCCACAAGCGTTGGACGCGCTGCGCCGCACCGCCGTCATTGAGTCTACCGAAGCCTCCAACCGTATTGAAGGCATTGTCGTATCGGCGCAGCGTTTGCAAGCCCTGATGGCCCAGGCGGTTCCGCAAACCCGCTCTGAGGGCGAGATCGCCGGCTACCGCGATGTGCTGGCGCGCATCCACACCGGTCAACTCACCTTGCCCATCACCTCAGAGAGCATCCGCGCGCTGCACGCCGACCTGTATGCCTATCTCCCCGGCGAGGGCGGCCATTGGAAAACCCGCGATAACGTCATCCGCCAACGGCTCCCCGATGGACGCAATGTAGTGCGCTTCGTCCCGCTCCCCGCCGCAGAAACGCCCACAGCGATGGACTCACTGTGCGAACACCTCGCGGATACTTGGGCCGGTGAAGCCATAGATAAGCTGCTCATCATCAATGCCTTTATCCTGGATTTCCTCTGTGTCCATCCCTTTCACGATGGCAATGGCCGAGTAGCCCGGCTGTTGACGCTGTTGCTGCTTTACACCGCCGGCTACGAAGTCGGGCGCTACATTAGCCTGGAGCGCATCATCGAGCAGACCAAAGAGACCTATTATGAAGCGTTGTGGCGTTCCAGCCAGCGTTGGGACACCGGGCAGCATAACCTCACGCCCTGGCATCAATACAGCTTGAGCGTGCTTATCTACGCTTACCGCGAATTTGAGGCGCACGTCGATGACTTGGCGCAAGCACCGGGAACCAAAACCGCCGCCGTCCGCGCCGCCGTGGAGGCGTTGGCAACCGACGAATGCTTCACGATGGAAGACTTGACACGCATCTGCCCAACCGTCAGCCGTTCCACCATCCGCCGCGCCCTCGCGGAACTCCGCGATGAAGGTTTGGTGGCATGTTTGGGGCGTGGACGCGCGGCAAAATGGCAAAAACTGTAAAGATTTAGCGGAAATGCGCTCATAGAATGTGGTCATGAGCGCATTTGATATGGTCATGACCACTTTCATGATCGCATTGACCAGAACGTGATAGCGGGCAGGTGCAGACCTGCCCGCTTCCCCTACCCCTCCACAAACTGCCGCTCGTACAACTCTCGGTACAGCACAGCGGAAATCCCTTCTCAGAGCGGATCGTCAGATCCGCGACTATACGCCGTAATGGAGAACTGACGTTCCCCTTGGAGCAAATTCGACTGGGGAGTTATTTAAACCGCGCTGTACTAGCAGGCAAACACGTTCTTTCCCAGGTGCAGGCCGTTGTGCATTGATGCTACACGGAGGATTGTTCGACAGGCATAGCGGACAGATCAATTTCCGCCTGGATTTTGTCCCAGGGCACAAAGACATTCTCCACCGTTGTTTCTTGAATCAGGCCCGCCTTTTTCAATAATTGCACATCTTGATAGACGTTTTTATACTTCCTGGCGAGCAGTTGACTAAGCGTCCGTACACTGAGCGTCCCTTGAGTACGCAATGTGTACAGAAGCATCAAGCGGCCCTGGGAAAGCACTTCCAAAAACGTCTTGGTATCAAGAAAGTATAGGCGTTCCTCCGTTGTCGTTAGCGTGCCTTGCTCTGCTCGATGCCAGGCGTCAATGAATTCTTGGTTGACCTGTTCCTCGGTGGCTAATCCCACCTTGATTTGACTTTGGTTCATGGTGTTCTCCTGAAACTAGCAATATCGTTTTGAAAGTCCGCTATCAACGTTTCGACTGTGGTAAAAGTGTAGGGTAATTCTTGCCCCTTCAGGTGTTTATGGTCGCCCTTTCCCGTTTCGTTATCATAACGCACAAGACATATCCCTGCCGCATCGCCATAATAGAGGCGATATTTCAGGCTGTGAGGTCTTTCCAGGGTTGGCTCAGGAATCCGCCAGATCATCATCTCGCGGACAGCACCGTCAGGATAAATTAGTTTTGAGCGATGGAGTAGTTGCGCTTTAGCCATACACATCTCCGAGGCACCATTAGTCTTATCCCGCCTACGCCGTTGAGCAAGCATCGCTTTGCGCTTTTCTCCATACTATCCCCTTTCACATAGAAAGTCAAAAACCGGTGCATCAAAGCCGCAGCATAACCGTTCAGGGATAAGCCTTACCCCTCCACAAACTGCCGCTCGTACAACTCCCGGTATAGCCCGCCCCGCGCCAGCAATTCCGCGTGCGTCCCGCGCGAGGTGATGCGACCATCTTCCAGCACGCAGATCAGGTCGGCGGTGCGGATGGTGCTGAGGCGGTGGGCGATGACAATGGCGGTGCGCCCCGCCAGCAGCCGGTCGAGCGCGTCCTGGATCAGCGCCTCGGTCACGGTGTCCACGCTGGAGGTGGCCTCGTCCAGTATCAGGATGCGCGGATCGGCCAGCACCGCGCGGGCGATGCAGAGCAGTTGCCGCTGCCCCAACGAGAGGTTGACGCCCCCCTCCTGGATCGCGGTCGCGTAGCCGTCGGGCAGTCCGGTGATAAAGTCGTGCGCGTTGGCGAGCCGCGCCGCCGCCTCAACCTCGGCGTCCGTCGCCTCCGGGCGACCAAAGCGGATGTTGTCGGCGAGGCTGCCGGAAAACAGGAACGGGTCTTGCGGCACAATCCCCATCTGCCGCCGCAGCGAGCGTTGCGTCACCTCGCGCGCGTCGAGGCCGTCGATGAGCACCGCGCCGTCGCTCACCTCGTAGAAGCGGGCGATGAGGTTGGAGATGGACGTTTTGCCCGCGCCCGTCGGCCCGACGAGGGCTACCGTCTGCCCCGGTTCGATGCGCAGGTTGAGATCGTGCAGCACCGCGCCGTCCACGCGATAGGCGAAATTCACATCCCGCAACACCACCCGCCCCTGGATTTCCGGCATCTCGATGGCGTCCGGCGCATCGGCAACGGCCGGCGCGGTATCGAGCAGCTCTAGCACGCGCTCGCCACCGGCTATGGCCGACTGGAGCGTCGTGTAAAGCTGGCTCAACT
>SLSP01000410.1 GCA_007130345.1 Thermoflexales bacterium | reverse complement strand
TCATCGATGCAGTGTATAAATCCCCTCCTGCATTTGGATAATCCCGACTTAACTTCTTTTTGGCATTCCCTGTTGTATCTCCATACGGCGGATTCATCACCACCACATCGTATTTATTAAGGAAGACATCGAGCAGATGCACGGCCTTCTCCGCCTCGGCGGCGAAAAGTTGGGCGTTGAGGTCGTGGATGCGGAGGGCGCGGGCAGCGAAGGCGCGCAGGTCATCGAGCAGGCGGGCCAGGGTATAGTGCGCGCCCCACTGCTCTGGGGCCGCGCCGCCGGCCTCGTGCAGCGCAATCTGGCGGCGCGGCGGTTCGGTGCCCGGCAGGCGGCCCTGGGGCGGCTCCAGCCCCTCGACGCGCGCGCCGGCCTCGCGCAAAAGGGCGCGCAGGCGCTCCTCCACGCGCAGCAGGCTGCCCACCTCGGCCACATTCTCCATCTCCACAAGCACCTGGCGCACCGCGTCCTGCACCTTGCCGTTGTCGGCGTACCGGGCCAGGAACGCCGTCCGCGCGCCGTCCTGGGGCAGCACGGCATCCGCCACCACCAGATTGAGGCGCGTGATGTGGGTCGCGGGGTCGGCGGTCTTGGCCTTGATAAAGAGGCTCAACGCCGCCAGTTGCACCGCGCGCAGGTCAATATCCACGCCGTAGAGGTTGTGGCGCAAAATCAGCGCGGGAAGGTCTCGATGTTGGATTGCGGATTTTTGATTTTCGATTGGCTGATTCTTGATTGGCTGATTTGCAGATTCCCTAACAGGCCAGCCGTGGTCGAGGGCGTCGCGGTAGATAGCCTGGAAGACCTCGAAGGCATAATGGCCGAAGTGCATCGTGCCGCAGGCGGGGTCGATGAGGCGCAGCTCGGTCACGGGCTTGGGGGCGCGGCGCGGCGGCGCGGTGCGCGAATTGATGGGAGAATCGTCATCAAGGGTAGGCGCGTCTTGAGACTTGTGTCCGGCATCCTGCTCCGCGCTCCCGACGACTTCAGGAACGAGATAATCACATTTTGCGCGGACACGGTCGCTATCCGGGTGCATCTCTAGCCAGAGGCGGCCCAGCGTGTTATCCACCAGGAACTTGACAATCCACCGGGGCGTGAAGAACTGGTTGATGACAGCGACCTCGGCGGGGCGGCGGGGGCGTCCACGCTTGCGCACGGCCTCCTTGTGCTCTGCGTTGTAGAACTGGTACAGCCAGCCGATAATCTCGTCCTCGGCCCACAGCGTCGGCGCGTCGGCGGGGAGGCCGGCGGCAGCGTCGAGGCCGTTGAGCAGGTCGAGGCACTGCTTGAGCACGGGATAGCTCGGCCAGAGGATTGTGTGGGCGGGCGGGTCGCGCCCCTCGGCGGGGTCGCCCACATCGAAGAGAAACTTGAACTCGGTATAGACGCGGCGGCAGGCGTGGCGGATGGCGTCGGGCAGGCCGTCATCGGGCGCAGTAGCGGCGGCAGGGTGCGCGTTGCGGAAATCATAATGCGCGCGACTGCGTCCGCCGTAAGCGTCGCGGCCGGTGATGATTTCGGGGATCAAGTCGCGCACCTCCAGCACCTTGAGCGCGGCCAGCCGGTTGAGGTGCGTGAAAGCCACCTCGCGCACGAACCAATCCACCGCCTCGGCGCGATGGGCGGGTTTGGCAGCATCGCCCTCCACCCCGATGCGGCGCAAGTGTTGCTCCAGGGCGGCGTGCAGGCGGTAATAATCGCGCGTCGCCGCGTCATCCCGGTGAATGTGAGGCAGACGCTCCACCGGCAGCCACCGCTCCCCGGCGAAGCCGTACCGCTTGAGCTGAATGGCGAGGTCATCCTCAAGAAGATGGCGCAGTTTAAGCACGAGGGCTTTGATAGCCGATTTGGATTGTGAGTTCATAGCGTCTCCTTGTATAAAATAGTATTTGCACCTTGATAACAACGACTGCTACTTGCCGAAAACGGGTATCCCGGGGACAATCAGAGCAGTTTGGCAGCGGCCAGACTGCGAGCTGACCGGGTAAGGCTAAGTCTCCTTGCCGGGCCGGTACTGACCAGGTACCAGCCACGTCTTATTCAGTTTGCCACCCGGGCTCCTTGGGGAACAACGTCTGACATCGCACGATGCCCCTACCTGCGCTGCGCTACGAGGTAGCAGCTTGTAGAAGTCCGCGGTGCAGCATGAGGGCTGATTGGCAGCAAGGATGCCGCTCCATTGAGCACCGGGATACCCGTTCGGATCGCTGGCTAATGTTAAGTTTCTTTAATTCTGAGAAAGGAGTCTCTGATGACGAATCGGTTACAAGTCGGAATTGACTTCAGTCAGAAAAAGGCGGATTTCTGTCTGCTCTTTCCTGATGGCCGGCCTCTGGAAGCGCACATCGCGTTCGCTAATTCCAGTTCCGGCTACGACTCAGCCAAACAGCTCTTGCTGGAAGCCCTGGATGCCTATGCCTTTGACGGGCTGGATGTTTCCGGGGAAGCCACCGGGCATTTGTGGCTGCCGTTCTTCCTGCAACTCGCTGCCGACCCCGACCTCGCGCCCCGGAATCTGGATTTGTTCCTGCTCAACCCGCGCTGGGTCAAGTGGTTCAAGAAATGCTTCGCCGAGGATCACAAGTCCGACGCCAAGGATGCTTTCTACATCGCCGAGCGCACCCGCACTTCGCGCCCGGAATCGCCCTGGACCCCGCCGGAGTGTCTGGCCTTGCGCTTCTACACCCGCCTGCGCTTCCACATCGTCCAGAACCTGGCCCGCGAGAAATGCTACTTCTCCGCCTTCCTGTTCCTCAAAGCCAGCGCCTATCGCCGGGTCGCGCCGTTCTCGAACGTGTTTGGCGTCACCAGCGGCCTGGTACTCACGCAACAGCCCGCGCTGGATGCGTTGGCCGCGCTGCCCATCGACGATTTGGTCGCGCATCTCTACGAACTCAGCGGCCATCACCTCCCCGACCCGCTGGAGAACGCCCGCAAGCTGCAACACGCGGCCGCCGAAAGCTTCGCGCTCGATGCCGCCCTGGCACTCCCCGTCCACCGCATCCTGGAAT
>SLSP01000537.1 GCA_007130345.1 Thermoflexales bacterium | reverse complement strand
TTATTTATGCCGCGCTGTAGTAGTAGGTCGCATGTGGAAAAATCGGATTTTTGGACTTTTTCAGGAGACTCACGGATAAAACCGAAAAAATCCGTGTTTTGCTAAGTCCGAGTACCTCGCCATCGCGTAGAGGAAATGCCGCGCAGTCCCGCCGTAAGACGCCAGCGGGATCATCGCGCGCATCCACGTCACCGGCCAGCAACAGGCCGGTCTCGAAAACCGGCGCGTCGCCGCCAATGTCCAAGACTTGCGCGTATTTCATACGTACAGTGTGCCACAAATAGCAGGTTATTGCAACCAAAAACGATCCGACATCCCCAAACACACGCCGGATAACCGGCAATCCGAACATGTCAAACTGCGGGAATATGTTACAATATGGGGCAGTGCAACGCACTTTCCTATGGCAAGCGCGTTGTGTAAACGCAGCAGCACGAGGAGGCCAACGATGTCAGATATAAATGAAACTCACACCCCAGAAGCGGCGGAATCCAAAGACTTTATCCGCTTGATGGTGGAAGACGACCTGCGCACCGGGCGGTTTGACGGGCGCGTGCATACCCGCTTCCCGCCGGAGCCGAACGGCTACCTGCACATCGGGCACGCCAAAGCGATGGCGATTGACTTCGGCGTGGCCGAGGATTACGGCGGCCAGTGCAACCTGCGCTTCGACGATACCAACCCCGTCAAGGAAGAGACCGAGTACGTGGACGGCATCGTCTACGACGTGCAATGGCTCGGCCACGACTTCGGCGACAAAATTTTCTACGCCTCGGACTACTTCGAGCAGATGTATCTCTGGGCCGAGGAGCTGATCCAGAAGGGCGTGGCTTACGTCGATGACCTGAGCGCAGACGAAATCCGCGAGTATCGTGGCACACTCACCGCGCCAGGCAAGAACAGCCCCCACCGCGACCGCTCCATCGAGGAGAATCTCGACCTGTTCCGGCGGATGCGCGCCGGCGAGTTCCCCGACGGCGCGAAGGTGCTGCGCGCCAAGATCGATATGGCCTCGCCCAACATGAACCTGCGCGATCCCGTGATGTACCGCATCCTCCACTCGGAACACCACCGCACGGGCGACGCCTGGTGCATCTATCCGATGTACGACTGGGCGCACGGCCTGGAAGACTCCATTGAGGGCATCACGCATTCGCTCTGCTCGCTGGAATACGAGGATCACCGCCCGCTCTACGACTGGTATCTCGACCAACTGGGCATCTACCACCCGCAGCAAATCGAGTTCGCGCGGCTCAACCTCACTTATACGGTGATGAGCAAGCGCAAACTGCTGCAACTGGTCAACGAGGGCCACGTCCACGGGTGGGACGATCCCCGGATGCCCACCATCTGCGGGATGCGCCGCCGGGGATACACGCCGGAGGCCATCGCCGACTTCCTGGATCGCATCGGCATCGCCAAAGCCATCAGCACCGTCGATCTGGCGCTGCTGGAGCACTGCGTCCGCAGCGACCTCAACGCGCGCGCGGCCCGGCGGATGGCCGTCCTGCGTCCCCTCAAGGTCATCATCGACAACTACCCGGAGGGCCAGGAGGAGTGGCTGGAGATTGAGAACCATCCCCAAGACGAGGCGATGGGCACGCGGCAGATTCCCTTCTCTCGCGAGGTCTACATCGAGCAAGAGGACTTTATGGAAGACCCGCCCCGCAAGTTCTACCGCCTGGGGCCGGGACGCGAGGTGCGGCTCAAGAGCGCGTATCTCGTCACCTGTGGGGAGGTGGAGAAGGACGCGGACGGCAACGTGACCGCCATCCACGTCACCTACGACCCGGAGACGCGCGGCGGCGAGGCTCCCGACGGGCGCAAGGTGCGCGGGACGCTGCACTGGGTCTCCGCGCCCCACGCCATCGACGCGGAGGTGCGGCAGTACGACACGCTCTTCACCCAAGAGAATCCCGAAGACGTGGCGGAAGGCGAGCACTTCCTGGATTACGTCAATCCCGACTCGCTGGAGGTGCTGACCGGGTGCAAGGTCGAGCCGGCCCTGGCCGAGGCCGAGGTGGGCGCGCGCTTCCAGTTTATGCGCCAGGCGTACTTCGCCGTCGATCCTGATAGCAGCGCGGGCCAGCCGGTCTTCAATCTCACGGTTTCGATGCGCGATTCGTGGGCCAAGATACAAAAGCGCCAGTAGGTTGATGTCACAAAGTCTTCGCCACTGATCACACTTGGCTCCGAGGGGATTGCCAAATCCCCGTAAAGACGCTATCACACACAAAAAAACCGGGCCTTCTCAGGCCCGGTTTTTGGTTGGGGAAAGCGGGACTTGAACCCGCACGCCTCGCGGCACATGATCCTAAGTCATGCTCGTCTGCCAATTCCGACATTTCCCCGGAACCGTCATTATACCCGCGATCAGGCAGAGAGCAAGATAAATCACCCCATCGCCACCTGCTGCCCGTAGGCCAGCAGCGCCTCGACCTCGTCGTCGGAGACGCCCTCGGCGTAGACGCGCAGCACCGGTTCGGTGCCGGAGGGGCGGATGAGCAGCCAGGAATCATCGGCCAGGATGTACTTAACGCCATCCTGCGCGCCGATCTCCGTGACGCGCTGCCCGGCCAACTCGGCGGGGGCCTGATCCTGCAAGCGCGCCACCATTTCCCGCTTGGGCACGGGGCGCTTCAGGGGGATGTCGCACCGGGCGTAACGCGCCGGCCCCACCTCCTCCTGGATGCCCGCCACGAGTTCGTGCAGCGGCGCGCGGGCCTCGGCCATAATCTCCAGCAGCAACATGCCCATCAGGATGCCGTCGCCTTCGGGGATGTGGCCCTTGATGGACAGGCCGCCCGACTCTTCGCCACCCATAAGCACGTCGCCGTTGAGCATGTAATCGGCGATGTGGTTGAAGCCCACGGGCGTCTCGTGGAGCGGGAGGTCATATCGCTTCGCCAGCCGGTCGACCATCCGCGTGGTGGAAACGGTCTTGATGACAGCGCCGCTCCAGCCGCGCTTCTCCACCAGATGACGCAGCACCAGCGCGAAGATGTGATGCGGATCGACGAAGTT
>SLSP01000492.1 GCA_007130345.1 Thermoflexales bacterium | reverse complement strand
GGATATGTCACGATCTGAAACCGCCATTCAACGCTTACTTGGTACACGATTCATAGGTACACCTTCTTTTGCCGTTAAACGCTTGAGCCAATGGGGGCTGAAAGTAACCTATCGAGAATGGTCTGTGTCTCAATTACTTGAGGCCCTACAGAACGATCAACCTGTGATCCTGTTCGTGCGCACCGGTTTTTTAGATCATTGGCAATATGACGTAGCGCACGCAGTAGTCGTCAGCGGTTATGAGGAAAATCGACAATTCTGGATGCATGATCCGGCCCTGGCTACTGGCCCGATAGCGGTATCATGGCAAGGCGTGTTGGCGGCTTGGGCTGAATTCGGGTGTCGTGGTGCAGTTATCCAGTAGATTAGTGATGACAGACGACAAAATTTAGTTTATCCTGCGTTTTGCCATTTGCTTTTTGCCATTTTCTCAAGGAGGAAACTATGTCCGGCTGGAAAGGGAAGACGACGACGGCGTTGAATCTGCGCGTGGGGCCGGGAACAGGCTTCGAGCGCATCACCACGTTGGAGGAGGGCGTGCTGCTCGACATCCTGGAGCAGCAGGGCGATTGGTTCCACGTCGCCTGCGAGGAATTGGAGGGCTACGTTCACGGCGATTACGTGAAGTTCCCGCGCGCAGCTAAATCGGCAACGGCCATGGCGATCCGCGCCGAGCCGGGATTGCAGCATCCCGTGGTCGTGGCGATTTACGAGGACACGCAGCTTCTCGTCTTCGACCGGCAGGGCGGCTGGTGCGAGGTGGTCGCTCTGGGACTGCCCGGCTACGCCCTCGAAGACGACCTCCTCTTCCCGCAGGTGGCGCAGACCACGGGGCACGTCAACTTGCGCACCGGGCCGAGCACCGACCACCGCATCCTGACGATGCTGCCGCCGGGCGTCCAGGTGCATATCTGGGAAGAGCTAGGGGCCTGGGTCTACATCGCCGACACCGTGCGCTCCGGCTACCTGCACACCGACTTTGTGAAGCGGATACTGGACGATCACGTTCCGACGCACACGGTAGCCAAGAAGAAGCTCGCGCCCGGCGAGATCGCGCTGGAGCCGCACGCCTCGGAGAGAATCACGCTGCCCTCCGGCGCGAGCGCGCTGGAACGTCAAATGGCCGCCATCTGGAACCGCCTCGGCGGGCTGCTCGCGGCCCTCTCCGCCGAACTGGGGATCGATCCGGCGGTGGCGGTGGCCGTGCTGGCCGTGGAATCCGGCGGACGCGCCTTCGGCCCCGATGGGCGGATGATTATTCGCTTCGAGAACCAGGTCTTCTACGACAAGTGGGGCAAGGATCACGAGGCCCTCTTCCGCCAGCACTTCACCTTCGACGCGAAGCGGCGCTGGACAGGTCATCAGTGGCGGCCCTCGGCGGATGAGGCGTGGCGTCCGTGTCACGGCAGCCAGGCCGTCGAGTGGGAGGTCTTCGAGTTCGCCGCCGGGTTGAACGACACCGCCGCCAAGTACGCTATCAGCATGGGCGGGCCGCAGATTATGGGCTTCAACTACGCGACCCTGGGCTACGACTCCGTCCAGGCGATGTTCGACGCCTTCGCTGCCGGGGAGGCGGCGCAGGTGGCGGGCCTCTTCAGCTTTATCCGTGGGCGGCGCGTGCCCTCAGCCAAGATGCGGGCCTTGCAAGTCCGCGACTTCGAGGCGTTTGCACGCTACTACAATGGCCCCGGTCAGGCCGTACACTACGGCAGTCAGCTTCAAGAGCGTTACGATGCCCTCCGCGCGCTGAGGGAGGAACAGATTCAGCGCGCATAGCACGGTTTGGCGCGTGCATCCTTGTTACACCAGGCCCGCGATCCCTCTCTGCAATTCGTGGGCGTCATTGCAGAGCAATAACGCCCGTCGCTGGCTCCGGTTCAAGCCCGCGTTGCCGAGGTACTTGCACAGGTGCTTGCGGAACCGCCGCGCGCCGTGATATGCTCCGTGGAACGCGATCATGTCGCGCAGGTGACGTTGCATCACCAGGACGCGCTCTGCCAACGGCACATCCGCCTCGGCCCGGCGCTGGAAGATCCACGGATGGCCGATAGCCGCCCGCCCGATCATCACGCCATCGCAGCCAGTGTGATCCAGGATGCGGTCGATGTCGGCGGGTGTCTTGACATCGCCGCTGGCGAGCACGGGAATGGTAAGCGCGTGCTTGACCTCCGCGATGGCGTCCCAGTCAGCCGCGCCGTGATACGCCTGCTCTGCCGTGCGCCCATGGACGGCGACCAGGGCCGCGCCGTTATCTTCGAGCACGCGGGCCACATCCAGGTGATTGCGGCTGGCGGCGTCCCATCCCAGGCGGATTTTGCCCGTCACGGGGATGTCCAGCACGCGGGTCAACCGGGAGAACAGCCGCCCGATGCTGGCCGGATCGCGCAACCACGCCGCCCCACTCCCCCCAGACGTGATCTTCGGCTTGGCGCACCCCAAATTGAAGTCCAGCGCCACGATTTTGCCCCGCTCCGCCACGCGCCGGGCCGCCGCCACGATCTCATCCTCATGCCGTCCGAAAATCTGGCAGACCAGCGGCGGGACATCGCCCTCAAAGCGCAGCATCCTATCGGTGCGGTGGGAGCCGTGGACGATGCCCGCCGCCGATAGCAGGCCGGTATAGGTCAGCGCGGCACCCATCTCGCGGCAGAGGCGGCGGAAGGGCTGGTCGTTGTACCCGGACATCGGCGCGAGGACGAGCTGCCCGGTGATGGGCGTATCCCCGATGTGGAAAGCCGCCTCTATCATCGCAATACCCTAAACTGCTGAAGATTCCTTATAGCAAACGCATCTTCCATAGTTACCTTTCCCTGCGAACTGCAACCGGATTTAACCAGAAAAGTATATATTAAATTACCTGCATGTCAAAAAACGCAATACCGCAAAAGTCACCTTGTTTGGGACACGGATGACTCTACTGAAAGAACCCTAAAAAATCCGATTTTTTAGAAACGTGATACTACAGATAGATTTTCCGCGTGCGAATTTCATATAGGTAGTAGGTCGCGTGTGGAAAAATCGGATTT
>SLSP01000443.1 GCA_007130345.1 Thermoflexales bacterium | reverse complement strand
CCCAAGTTGTGGGTGATGAACATGATGGACATTTCGGTGTTGGACTGCAACTCGCGCATCAGGTCGAGAATCTGCGCCTCGATGGAGACATCGAGGGCCGTTGTCGGTTCGTCCGCGATCAGCATAAACGGTTCGCAGGAGAGCGCGATGGCGATCATCACGCGCTGCCGCTGCCCGCCGGAGAGCTGGTGGGGATACACATCCACGCGCTCGTGCGGCTTGGGGATGCCCACCTTCTGCAACATGTCGATGGCGATCTCGCGGGCCTCTTCTTTGGTCACGGCGCGATACTTAGAGATCTGTTCCGACATGTGTTCGCCAACCGTGACCGGGATTTTGCGGTGCAGGTGCAGGGCTTCTCCGATGAGCGTGCCGGTCGTGTATACCGGGGTCAGCGAGCTCATCGGCTCCTGGAAGATCATCGCAAACTCGCCGCCTCGGATTGAGCGGATGACTTTGCCATCCGGGTGGAGGTGCGTGATGTTGACGACTTCGGTGGGCTTTGAGGGGTCAAACTTGTCCCGCCGGTGGTACAGGATTTCGCCACCGGTGACTTTGCCGGGTTTGGGCAACATCTGCATCGCGGCCTTCGCGGTGACGGATTTCCCGCAGCCACTTTCTCCGATGATGCCGATAGTTTCCCCACGATTGACGGTATAGGAGATGCCGTCCACCGCGTGGACGGTGCCATCCCGCACTTCAAATTCTACGTGTACTTCTTTGATTTCTAGTAGAGGTTCAGACATCACATTCTCCTTAATGTCCACCGTAGGGGTCAAGCGCGTCACGCAGGCCGTCCCCGAGCATATTGAATCCCAAAACGGAGATGAGGATGAAGGGAACCGGGATCAACATCCACGGCGCGAAGCGAATCACGCGCACGGCGCTGACTTCCTGAAGCAGCACGCCCCAACTGGTCAGCGGGGGACGCAGCCCCAGTCCTAACCAACTCAACGCGGTCTCTGCCAGGATCATGCCCGGAATCATCAGCGTGGCGATGACGATGACGTGGCTCATAGTGCCGGGTAGCAGGTGCCGGAAGATAATCCGCTTGTCGCTGGCTCCCGCGCTCTGCGCTGCTAATACATACTCACGCTCGCGCAAGGAGAGCACCAGGCCCCGCACTTGTCGCGCCAATCCGCCCCAGCGAATGAAGACCAGGATCAGGGTCAACATGAAGTACACGATGATGGGCGACCATCCCACCGGGATAGCCGACGCCAGGGCCATGAATAGCGGGATGTCGGGGAACGCTCCTACAAACTCGGTCAACCGTTGGATGATGATGTCGGTGGTGCCGCCATAGTAGCCGGATATCGCGCCCAAGACCATCCCCAAGACCAGGGTGAAGAATTGGCCGATTAGGCCCAGGAGCAAGGAGAGCCGGCCCCCGTAGAAAATACGCGAGAGGAGATCGCGCCCCAGACGGTCTGTGCCGAATAAGAACGCGGTTCCATCGGGATATTTTTCGGTATTGACTCCGAACAGATGAATGTTGGCCGGGATTAGGCCGAAGAGCTTGTAGTCCTGACCTCTGACAAAGAGTGAGAGGGGATAGATCCGCTCCTCGTCCGGTACCCAGGTGCGCCGCCGGGTCTCGAAGTCCAACTCCTGATCCAGTCCATACACGGCAGGACGCAGGCTGAATCTCCCTTCCGGGTTTTTGAATACGATAGGTTGCGGGCGCGCTTCCAGGTAGTCGGATTGGTACTGTAGTTGATAGGGGGCAACGAACTCCGCGAATACGGCGCAAGCTAAGTAGAAGGCTACGACGATCACCGCGCCCAAGATTGCCAGTTTGTTCTTCTTGAATTTCCACCACACCAGGCTCCAGTACGCCTGACTGATCTGTTGTTCCTTGGCCTGCTTAGGGGCGGTTTTTTCCACGATCTCAGGAACTTGGGGTTCATGTTGTGGCTTTTGCTTGATTTTTGTCATTGCGTCATCTCCTCTTAGTCCAGGCGAATGCGCGGGTCGAGCGCGGCCAGAGCCAGATCACCGATCAACGCCCCGATCATTGTCATCAGCACGATGAAGACCAGGATCGTGCCGGCCAGGAACATGTCTTGCACTTGCAAGGCACGCACGAAAAGCGGGCCGATAGTTGGCAAGTTCAGCACCATCCCGACGAGCGCGTCGCCAGCGATAATGCCCGGTAACGCTTCGGTGGTCAGGATGACGATAAGGGGGTTGATCGCCACGCGCACCCCGTGCTTCCACGTCACCGTCCGGTTCTTGAGACCGCGCGCGCGCGCCGCTTCGACAAACGGCTGGCCCATAGTGTCCAGCAGATTGCCGCGCATGATGCGCACGAGTCCGGCGGTGCCGGTGATGCTGCTGATCAGCGCGGGCACCCACAGGTGCTTCAGCAGGTCGATGACCCTGGCGAAGCTCCACGGCGCGTCCCGGAATTCACGGGAGAACAGCCCGCCCACTTCCTGACCGAGTACCATCATCGCAAAAAACAACACCAGCAAGGCTAACAAAAATCCCGGCATCCCCAGGCCCAAAAAACTCAACGTGGTGATGATTTGGTCACCCAGGGAATACTGGTGCGTGGCGGAATATACCCCGATAGGTATTGCCAGCAGCCAGACTATAGTGATACTTGAAAGTGCCAAGATCACCGACAGCAACGCGCGTTGCCCAATGATCTCTCTAACCGGGCGCTCGAATTCGAAAGACTCCCCGAAATCGCCGCGGATGAAGTTGGAGATCCAGTTCCAGTAGCGCTCCATAATCGGTTCGTCGAGCTTGTAGCGGGCGCGGTATTCTTCAATTCTAAGCTCGGCGCTGCGGTCTCCCCGCGCCTGCAACTCTTGCAGTTTTTGGGTCAAAAAGTCACCGGGGGGTAACTCAATGATTAAAAAGCTGACAAAGGAGACCAGCACCACCATCACAATCATATACAGTATCCGTCTCACAATGTACGATAACATCGTTCCTCCTGTAGAATCAACGCAAGGCTTGATGAGGTACTGTTGAGCTAAAATACCTGTGGCGGGGGGGGAACCCCACCCGACACAGGTAAACCTT
>SLSP01000163.1 GCA_007130345.1 Thermoflexales bacterium | reverse complement strand
GTTACAGCCGGGATTGGGCGTCAAGCGTTGGCTTGGTCTCTTGGCGCTAGGTGTTGGCTTGATCAGCCTGGGTGGTGCGCTGGTTCTGCGCGCCCAGTATCCTCGCCCCGCGTACTTTTACTATATCACCCTGCAATTTCTCCCGCATCCGCTCCGCGTGGCCCTGTTTTTGTTTGTGGGATTGGGTTGCATTGTCTGGAGCCTCTGGGGGATTAACCGGGCGATACTCGCGCCGTTTGTTAAAGGGACATCCCGCCCGCTCCCGGAATTGCTGTTGGCCTACCGCCGGCGGGGACGCGGCCCCAAGATCGTCGTCATTGGCGGGGGGCACGGCCAGGCGACGCTCTTGCGGGGCCTCAAGCCGTATACGACCAACCTCACGGCCATCGTCACCGTGGGCGATGACGGCGGATCGTCGGGGCGGCTCCGGCGCGATCTGGGCATCCTGCCGCCGGGGGACTTCCGCAACTGCATCGCCGCCCTGGCCGATGACGAGGCCCTGATGACGCGGTTGTTTCAGTACCGCTTCGCCGGGGGCAAAACGCTGGCGGGGCACAGCTTCGGCAACCTCTTCATCAGCGCGATGGCCGGTGTGACCGGCTCCTTCGAGGCCGCGCTCAAGGAGTCCAGCAAAGTCCTGGCGGTACAAGGGCAGGTGTTGCCGAGCACGTTGCAGGCTGTCACTCTGTGTGCCGATGTACAGGAGGGAGATCAACCGCCGGTGCGCGTGCGCGGCGAGTCGTACATCCCAGAAGCGGACGGCCAGATCACGCGCCTCAGCCTCGATCCCGCCGCGCCGATGGCATACCCGGAGGCGATTCGGGCCATTCTGGAGGCCGATCTGGTGGTCGCCGGGCCGGGGAGCCTGTATACGAGCATCTTGGCGAACCTGTTGGTGCCCGACATCGCGCAAGCTCTGCGTGCCACGCGAGCAACCACGCTTTACGTGTGCAACATCGCTACACAGCGGGGCGAAACGGAAGGCTACACTGCCGAGGAGCACATTGCCGCGCTGGAAAAACACCTGGGGCCGGGCATGTTTTCCGTCGCGCTGATCAACCAGCGCTATCCTGAAACGTCACTCCCCCAGGGGATTGAGTGGGTCGCGCCAGAAGTGACCGCTCGGCCTGGCCTCCAGGTCATCCGCACTGACCTGGCCGATGATCAGTTTGGGTGGCGGCACGCCAGTGACAAAGTAGCACGGGCGGTGATGGCCTTGCTGAAGCACACGGATTTGAGGTAGACAAAAACGGAGACAGTTTTTATGCCCACTATTCGTGACATTCAAGGGCCTTATCGCTTTTTCTTCTATAGTTTTGATTGTTACGAACCTAAACATGTCCATGTGCGACGTGAACGTAAGTTATGCAAATTTTGGTTAGATCCAATCGTGTTATGCTCTAATGACGGCTTTGCACCAATCGAACTGAATCGAATTCGCAAGATAATTGTCAAACAATCTCGGCGGATTATGGAGGCATGGGATGAACATTGTGGTCAATGAAATGCCCCGCATTACAGATATGAAAGTAACCGATGAGTCCATCATTGCCTATCTTGCCGACGGGCGTATGATCAGTGTGCCGCTGGCATGGTCATGGCGTTTGTCAGAAGCGACCTCTGAGCAGCGAGCAAATTTTGAGATTATGGGAAGTGGGCAAGGCGTGCATTGGCCTGATGTAGATGAGGACATCAGCGCAATGGGTATGCTATATGGTCTCTCGGCACGCCCACACAAGCGCGCAACAAAATCTGAATCTATTAGATCAACGATTTCAATGCCCGCGAGAGCAGTTGCTTGATTTCGTGTAATATTTTAGTTTTGTGATCAAATCGCTCAAATAGATTTGAGATGAGCGATTGATGAGGAGACCCAGCAATGGTTTCACCATCAATTCCTGATTTCCAATCTCTATACTAAACCAAAGGAGTGAACTATGACAGCTAAAGTTGCAATTAATGGTATGGGCCGCATTGGGCGTGCGACGCTCAAAATCCTGCTGGACACCCCCGAACTGGAACTGGTGGCAGTCAACGACATCGCCACCCGCGAGAATATCGTCTATTTGCTGAAGTACGACAGCGCCTATGGCCGCTATCACAAGACGGTGGATCTGGACGGCGACGACCTGCTCGTGGACGGTCAGCGCATCAAGTTCGTGCAAGAGCGCGATCCCGCGCAGTTGCCCTGGAAGGAACTGGGCGTGGACATTGCCCTGGAATGTACCGGGTTCTTCACCGACGCGCCCGGGCTGGAAAAACACCTGGAAGCCGGTGCCAAGTTCGTGATCCTCTCCGCGCCCGCCAAGGGCGAAGGCGTGCCCACTGTGGTTCACGGCATCGCCACGCCCCCTGAAGACGCCCAATACATCTCAGCGGCAAGCTGCACCACCAACTCCATCACCCCCGTGGTGGAAATTATCGGACGCCGCCTGGGCATCCAGAAGGCCCTGCTGACCACCATCCACGCCTACACCTCGACGCAGGCCATCGTGGACGGCCCCAGCAAGAAGATGCGCCGGGGTCGCGCGGCAGCGGCGAACTTCGTCCCCACCTCCACCGGCGCGGCCATCGCCACCGCCAAGGTGCTGCCCCAGTACGCGGGCAAATTCGACGGCATCTCGGTGCGCGCCCCCATCCCCGTAGGTTCCGTCTCTGACCTGGTCTTCCTGCTCGAGAAGGACACCACCGTGGAAGAGGTCAACGCCATCCTCAAAGAAGAGGCCGCGACAGACAAGTACAAGGGCATCTTCCTGGCATCCGAAGAGGAGATTGTCTCGTCCGACATCGTGGGCACGACCTACGCCTCCATCGCTGACCTGGGGATGACCCGCGTTGTGGACGGCAACCTAGTCAAGATTTTGGCCTGGTACGACAACGAGTGGGGCTTCACCAGCCAGATGGTGCGTGAGGCCATCCGCGTCGCTAAAGAAAAGGGCTTCTAGGGTTACACGGCTTTCCATATCAACGGGGGCATTGGGGCGACGCTCCTTTGCCCCCTTATTTTTAGGCAGAGTTAGTGAGTAGTGAACAAAAATC
>SLSP01000300.1 GCA_007130345.1 Thermoflexales bacterium | reverse complement strand
GCCGTCCGCGAGACCGGGGGAGCCTACCTGCGCGTGACCGACCAGGAGATTCTGGACGCGATCCCCGTCATCGCCCGCAACACCGGCGTCTTCTCCGAGCCGGCGGCGGCAGCGGCCTACGCCGGGCTGGTCAAAGCGGTAGCCGAGGGCCTGGTGGATCCGCAAGAGCGCATCGTCGTCCTGCTCACCGGCTCTGGCCTCAAGGACATCCAGAGCGCGATGAAGACCGTGCCGCAGCCGCCCATCGTCGCGCCGAATCTGGAGGCGGTGAAGGCCGTGCTAGGGGCGGGGTAAACAGGTTTTTTGCCATTCACCATTTGCCGTTTTCGAAGGAGGTGCGTTATGGAAAAACAGGCTGTCATTTCATATCCCATAGGGTTGCCGCAAACTATGAAGTTGTCCGACGAAAAGTTTAGTGAAACCATTGGGTTCTGGGCGGCGGCCAAATTGTACGAACTCGGACGCCTTTCTGCAGGCAAAGCCGCCGGCCTTGCCGGGATGGAGCGACTGGCTTTTCTGGCGCGGCTCATCACGGTAGAAGTCCCGGCGATCAACCTACAAGATGAGGAAATCGCAGCCGAAATCGAAGCGGCGCTGGAGATCTCTCGGTGAATCTCTGGGTAGTGGATGCCAGTCCGCTCATCTTTCTGGCAAAACTCGACCGGCGATATGTCAAAAAATTTACTGCTGTCTCTAACTTATGAATAATCTCTTACTAAATTGTTCAGGAGGTAACTATGGATAAAGTGCTTTTTCGCAAGTGTCGTTTTTTGGTGGCGCAGCCCACGCCGTTCGGCGGGATTTTAGAGGACGGCGCGGTGTACGTCGAAGGCCCCGTCATTAAGGCGGTGGGGCCATCGGCAGAACTTGAGGCGCAGTATGGCGCGCAAGAAGGGCTGGACGTGGTAGATTGTCGGGACAAGCTCGTGCTGCCGGGGCTTGTGGATAGCCATAATCACGTGGGCGAGGCCCAGATGTTCTTGATCTTTGGCTGGCTGGATTCCCCGCTGCAAGGGATTGTGGATACTGCCATTCGCGTGCTCTGGCCGGCTTTCAACTGGTTTACCGACGAAAGCGTCTACGACTTGACCCTGTTCGGACTGCTGAATATGCTCAAGCACGGCACGACGACCTACGCTAACGCTTTCACCTTCCCCGACGCGGTCTATCGGGCGGCTGCCTACGCCAAAATGCGCGCCGTCCTCCATGTCCAGATGATTACCAGCGTCAATTTGCCCGATGCGGCGAATGAACAAGAATATCTGGCCCTCACGGAACACGCTATCAAGCGCTATCACAACACGCTCGATGGGCTGATCCAGGTGGGCGTCCATCCGAGCGCCACGTATAACTGCACACAATCGCTGCTGCTCAAGGGGATGGAACTGGCGGAGCAGTACGACGTGCAGTACGCGACCCACGTCGCCGAAGCGCCGGACGAGAAAGCGCGCGCCGACGCGACCTGGGCGGCAGAGGGCGGGCAAATCCAACACCTGAAGGACATCGGGTTGATGTCCCCCCGCTCGCTATTCTTCCACGGGGCGGCGCTCAACGAGCGCGAGATCGATCTGCTCGCCGAGACCGGCACGGCCCTGGCCCACTGTCCGCCGACCAACTCCATCCTCGGCAACTGCGCCTATCTTCCCTACATGTTACAGGCCGGGGTCAAGGTGGGCCTGGGAGCCGACTGCCCCACGCATAACCTGTTCAACGTGATGCTCTCGGTCTCCCAACAGCACAACATTATGCCCCGCGAGTTGCGCGGCCTGACGCCCTGGACGCCCTTTGAGTTGGCGACTGTCGGCAGCGCTAAAGCGCTCCGCCTTGAAGACAAGATTGGCACCCTTGAACCCGGCAAGCGCGCGGACATCATTACCATTGACCTGCGCCGGAATACCAGCCTCTTCCCGCTGAACGTCGGCAACCTGCTGACCTTCCTGGCCTTTAACGGCCCCGGCACCGAGGTGGAGGACGCGATGGTGGAGGGGCAATTCCTGCGCCGCGATGGGGAGTTCACGATTTTTGATGAAGAAGCCATTATCGCTAAGGCCAGGGAATGGTGCGATAAGTTCACGGCGGATTGGTTCGCGGCGCAGCAGACGGGTGACCCGATGTTCAACCGCGTTCACGAAGAGTATCAACGCTTGTAAATTGTAAATGCGCGGCCAGTTCTGAGGGCTTGCCGCCATCACACAACACATAACTAACACACGTATCTTCTCAATACTTGGGGGACCAGACTTCCGAAGTCTTTGAAAGTCCCCGCAATTTAGCACGTTTTCGGTAAGACTTCGGAAGTCTCCGCGATTTATTGAGAAGATACTAACACACTATCCACAACAAAACAGGGAGGATTTTAGACGTGATTGATTTGACTATGGTTAAAGAAGGCTTGGAAAATGCCGTGCAACGCGCGCGTGAGCGCAACATCATCATCCCCACGTTCGCGCAGCAGAAGAACCCGGCGTTGATTCCCGACAGCATCAAGGCCGAACTCAAGGGCGTTGGTCTGTGGGACATCACCCCGTGCAACCTGTTCCGCATCACCTGGCACAATGAGCCGGTGGCGCACGGCGGCGGCTTCGGCGGCGTCAACTACATCGAGCTGCCCCCGGAGTTGACCGGCGTGGACGCCCGCATCATCGCGCTGGTGGGGAAGTGGTTCCCGACCGGCGCGCACAAAGTCGGCGCGGCCTTCGGCTGCCTCGTCCCGCGCCTGGTGACGGGGCAGTTCGACCCCACCAAGCAGAAGGCCGTCTGGCCCTCCACCGGCAACTACTGCCGGGGCGGCGCGTACGACTCGGCCCTGCTCGCCTGCCAATCCATCGCCATCCTGCCGGAGGGGATGAGCCAGGAGCGCTTCGAATGGCTGGCGCAGGTGGCCGATGAGACCATCGCCACGCCCGGCTGCGAATCCAACGTGAAGGAAATTTTCGACAAGTGCCACGAACTGACCCGCGAGCGCGGCGACGACATCTTCATCTTTAACCAGTTCGAGGAGTTCGGCAACTACCTGTGGCATTACGAGGTCACAGGGAACGCGATGCT
>SLSP01000392.1 GCA_007130345.1 Thermoflexales bacterium | reverse complement strand
GGCGCGGGGACGAGCATCTGGCATCAATGCCAGATCCGCGAGGATGTCCACATCGGCGCGAACTGTATCTTCGGCAAGGGCGTCTACGTGGATTTCGGCGTTCACATCGGCGCTAACGTCAAGGTGCAGAACTACGTCTCGATTTACCACGGCGTCACCATCGAGGACGGCGTCTTCATCGGGCCGCACGTCTGCTTCACCAACGACAACCTGCCCCGCGCCATCAACCCCGACGGCTCGCCCAAATCCGCCGACGATTGGGCGCTGGGCCACATCACCATCAAGCGGGGGGCCGCGCTCGGCGCGAATGCTACCATCCTGCCCAAAGTGGTGGTGGGCGAGTGGGCGCTGGTCGGCAGCGGCGCGGTGGTGACGAAAGACGTGCCCGCGCACGGCATCGTGGTGGGCAATCCCGCCCAGTTGTTAGGCTTTGCCTGCGCGTGCGGCCAGCGATTGCAGGTCGGTGAGGAGCAGGCAGAGATGATGATGGCGCACTGTCCGGCGTGTACTGAAAGTGTAGCCATTCCTTTAATTTTATGGAGGCAAGTACAATGATTTCGATAGCCAGTCCCTTGATTGGGGATGAAGAGAAGCAAGCTGTCCTGGAAGTGTTGGATTCCGGGATGTTGGCGCAGGGACCCCGGGTGAAGGCGTTTGAGGACGCCTTCGCGCAGATGTGCGGCGTGCAACACGCCATCGCTACTAGCAGCGGGACGACCGCGCTGCACGTCGCGTTGCTGGCGCGCGGCATCGGGCCGGGGGATGAGGTCATCACGACGCCGTTCACGTTTATCGCGTCGGCCAATAGCATCCTGTTCACCGGGGCGAAGCCCGTGTTTGTGGACATTGACCCGGTGACGTTCAACCTCGATCCCGCGCAAGTAGCGGACGCCATCACCGAAAAGACGAAGGCGATTATGCCCGTCCACCTGTTCGGCCTGCTCTGCGATATGGACGCGCTGCTGGACAGCGCGGCGCGGCACGATCTGGCGATGATCGAAGATGCGTGCCAGGCGCACGGCGCGGAATATCAGGGCCAGCGGGCCGGGGCCTTTGGGACGGGCACGTTCTCGCTTTATCCCACCAAGAATATCACCTCGGCGGAGGGCGGGATGATTACGACCGACGACGACGCTATCGCCGCGAGTTGCCGCGTCATCCGCCAGCACGGGATGCGCCGCCGGTATTATCACGACGAACTCGGCTTCAACTTCCGCATGACGGACGTTCACGCGGCGATTGGCCTGGCGCAATTGGGCAAGTTGGAGCGCTTCAACGCGGCGCGCAACGCCAATGCCGCGTATTTTAACGCGCATTTGCGCGGCGTGACCGTGCCGACCGTGCCGGAGGGCTATCAGCACGTCTTCCACCAATACACCGTGCGCGTGCCGGAGGGCCGCCGCGACGCGCTGATGGCGCAGCTCCAGGAGCACGGCATCGGATTTGGCGTGTACTATCCCGTGCCGATCCACCAGCAGACCTACTACGTCAACGAGCTAGGCTACGATCAGCAGTTGCCAGAAGCCGAGCGCGCGGCGGAAGAGGTGCTGTCGCTGCCCATCCATCCCGCGCTGACCGAGGCCGACCGCGAGAAGATCGTCGCCACCATCAACGCCTTTATGGAGGCCGTATGAGCGCGCCACTGAAAGCCGCCGTCATCGGCGTGGGCGCGATGGGCCGCCATCACGCCCGCGTCTACACCGAAATCGCGCAGACCGAGTTGGTGGGCGTGGCGGACGCCAGCGCCGACGCGGGCGGGGCCATCGCCGCGAAGTACGGCGTATCCGCTTACACGGACTACGAGACCCTGCTGGCCGAAACGCAACCCGACCTCGTCACCGTGGCCGTGCCCACGCGCGATCACCACGACGTGGTCGCGCGGGTGCTGGACGCGGGCGTGGATGTCCTGGTCGAGAAGCCCATCGCGGCGACGGTGGCCGAGGGCGAGGCCCTCATCGCGCGCGCCGAGGCGCTGGGCCGCAAGCTGATGGTGGGGCACATCGTGCGCTTCAGCCCGGTCATTCAGGCGTTGAAGGCGCATCTGGAAGCCGGGGAACTGGGTAAACTTTTTCAAATCGTGTGCCGCCGCGTGGGGCCGTTCCCGGCGCGGGTGCGCGACGTGGGCGTGGTGGTGGATTTGGCCCCCCACGACCTGGACTTGATGCGCTTTATCACCGGGGATGAGCCGGTGCGTCTCTTCGCCGAGACCGAGCAACGCATCCACACCGCTCACGAAGACTTGGTGAACGCGCTGCTCCGCTTCGCCAACGGCGCGACCGGCGTGTTGGACATCAACTGGCTGACGCCGCAGAAAGTGCGCACGGTCACGGTGTTAGGCGAGCGCGGCATGTTCGTGGCCGACGACCTGACGCAAGACCTGTATTTTTACGAGAACGCGGAGGCCAACGGGCTGACCTGGGGGCATCTCAGTATGCTCAAGGGCGTGAGCGAGGGACGGATGACGCGCTATCCCATCCCGCGCTACGAGCCGCTGCGCGCCGAGTTGGAGGCGTTCGCCGACGCGGTGCTTAACGATACGCCCGTGCCGGTCAGCGGCGCGGATGGCCTGGCAGCGTTGCGCCTAGCCCTGGCCCTGGTTGAGTCGGGCAAGACACATCAGGTGCTAGAGGTTTAGCGATGTCTTTATCTGAACTGCAAACCCGCATCGAACGCCAGGAAGCGCCCCTGGCCGTCATCGGTCTGGGGTACGTGGGGCTGCCGGTGGCCTGCCTCTTCGCGGAGGCGGGCTTCGCCGTGATGGGCGTGGACATCCAGGCGGAGCGGGTGGACAAAATCAACGCCGGGGTCTCGCCTATCGAAGGCGACGAACCGGGGCTGGCGGGCCTGTTGGCGGACGTGATCGCCGCCGGGACGCTGCGCGCCACCATCGACTACAAGGCGCTGGCCGCGTGCGACGTGGTTATCCTCTGCGTGGAAACGCCGGTGGACGAGCAGCACGTCCCGCGCTACGCCGCGCTGCGGGCAGCCTTGCGCGACCTGGGGCCGGTGCTGCGCGCGGGCGCGCTGGTCATCATCGAGTCCACTATCGCGC
>SLSP01000281.1 GCA_007130345.1 Thermoflexales bacterium | reverse complement strand
TGGCACCGTCAGCGTACAGGTGAGCTTGTAGTCGCTGCCCCTGGCGGCATCCTCAGCCGACATCCGGTCGCCCTGGCCCACCAAAACATAGACGAAGCCCTCGTAGGTGCTGTAATAGGAGAAGCGGCTGTTGAAATTGCCCGGCGCGATATCATCGTTGCCGCCGATAACGCTTTCAAAATTGGGCGCGCTGTAGAAGATCATGTTGGGATCGACGCCGGGATCCAGATCGGAGGTCTCGCAGGTCAACACCAGGCCCGGCTTGACGCGGATTTTGAAGAAGTCATTATCCACTTCTGCCCCGGCGTAGGGCACAAAATTGAGGCTGTACGTGATCCCCGGCGCGATGGTGGTGGCCTGCTCGAATGTGTTGTTGGGTTCATACCGATCCCATCCGCCGATCACGGTGGGGGGAGGTTCCGGCGTGTTGGTCGGTGCCGGCATGGGTGTGCCGGTGGGTGTGGGAGTGGGTGTGGGCGCGGTGAAGTTGAAAATCAGGGCGTAGGTGTGGCCCTCGCATTGGGCGCTGGCCTGGAAGATTTCTACAAAATACGGGCCGGCATTCAGGGCCTCAAAGGTGGCGATGGTGGAATAGGTCGAGGTGTCGGTGTTCGTGTAAATAGGCTGCTGCTCCCGGTCATAGACGATGATGCCCAAGTTGTAGTTAATGGTGCGGTCGGGCTTGGCCTGAATTGTATAGCTGTGGTTGACGCTGGAGTTATCCAAGCGGTAGAAGTCGGATTGTGTGGGCACATCAACGGTGCCCGTCCCGAAATCGCTGTAATCGACGTCTCGCACCAGGAGGGATTGCCCGGTATAATTGGCGATGGGGGCTGCGGTGTTGAAGCTGTTGTTGGTACGCGGCGCGTTGTCGGTTGTGGTGATATCAACGCTACATGTGACCGAGGGCTGCGTGGCGGGCATCGCCAGGGGCACGCGCTCTCCGTCAGAATACGTGAACGCTAACGCGGGAGCGGTCTCTTCGGCCAGAGGCGCGCTGCCGACATCCAGCGCGCCGCCGTTCCAGGGTAATATGGTCAGCAACAGCAGGCCGCTGATCAGGCCTAATAGGGCTAAACTGCTTCGTGTGCTCATAGTTTTTGCTCCTCTCGCCGGGGCGAGTCTCACTAATGCTCCGACAGTGCTTCCAAAGGTGCCATCCCGGCCAACAGGCGTTTGACGCCCACGCCGCTGCTGAACATCACCGTGACCATCTCGTCGCGTCCTTCCATCTGGCTCTCAATAATCATCCCTTCGCCGTAATGGGTGTGGCGCACGCGCTGCCCGGTGCGATATTCCGGCTCTGGCTGGGGACGCGGGGCTGTCCGCTCGCTGGATTGCCCCCACGCGCCGACGCTCCACGAAGCGCGGGGTGTGGATTGGGGCGCGCGGCGGCCCTGGCGCTGGCCCAACACCTCGTCGGGCAGGTCTGCGAGGAAGCGGGAAGGCTCCGTCGGTTCGCTGCTGCCGTAGTAGCCCCAGCCCCGGCGGAAGGCGTAGGAGAGGACGAGCCGCTCTTCCGCGCGCGTCATCCCCACGTAGAGCAGGCGGCGCTCCTCGGCGATGTCGTCCAGGGTCTCCATCGAGCGGCTGTGGGGCAGCATCCCCTCTTCCAGCCCGGTGAGGAAGACCACGGGATATTCCAGCCCCTTGGCGCTGTGCAGGGTGAGCAGGGTCACGGCGTCGATCTCCTCAGCCAATTCGTCCACGTCCGCCACCAGCGCGACCTCGGTGAGGAAGTCGGTCAGGCTGATGTTGGGAACGTCGGACACCGCGCCCCGGAGGGCCATCACGTTCTCCCAGCGAGACTCGCCATCATCGCTGCCATCGCGCAAGTAGCCCTCGTAGCCGCTATCGGTAACAACGTGATCGATGAGGGCGGCCACGGTGACGTTTTCGCGCGCGGTGCGCCATTGCTTGAGCATCGACGCGAAGCCGAGCAGGGCGTTGTGCGCGCGCGTGCTCAGAGTCCCCGCGTGGAGCAGGGCCATCATCCCCTTGGCGAGGCTACCCTGTTGTACCCGCGCCTGGGCCGCGACGGCTTCCAACGTCTTCGCGCCGATGCCGCGCCGGGGCACATTGATGACGCGGGTGAAGCTCACGTCGTCATCGGGATTGTTGACCAGGCGCAGGTAGGCCAGGATGTCCTTGACCTCGCGGCGGGTGTAGAAGCGCGTCCCCCCGATGAGGCGATAGGGGATGCCGGCCTTCATCAGCGCCTCTTCCAGCGCGCGGGACTGGGCGTTGGTGCGGTACATCACGGCGATGGCACCGGGTTCGCGCCCGGAGCGCAACAGCGCGCGGATCTCGCGGGCCACGTACTCGGCCTCTTCCTGCTCGTCGTAAGCCTCGTGCAAGGTCAGCAGGTCGCCGCCCGGCTGATGCGTGTAGAGGTGCTTGGGCGTGCGGTCGCGGTTCCCGGCGATGATGGCCTGGGCCGCGTCCAAAATCACCTGGGTGGAACGGTAGTTCTCCTCCAGCAGATATTGCGTCAGCTTGGGGAAGTCCTCGCGCAGGCGACGGATGTTGCGGTAATCGGCCCCGCGCCACGAGTAGATGGACTGGTCTTCATCGGCCACCACGTAGAGGTGCTGATGCTCGTGGCCCAGCGCCTTGAGAATAACGTACTGGGCCATGTTCGTGTCCTGGAATTCATCTACCAGAATGTTGCGGTAGCGCCGCTGGTATTTCTCGCGCACCAGGGGATTGTCGCGGAAGAGGTTGGCCGTCTTCATCAGCAAATCGTCGAAGTCCAGGCCGTCGCTGTTGCGGAGGAGTTGTTGGTAATGCCCGTAGGCGCGGGCTATGATTTCGTCGTAATAGGTGTGGATGGGATAAGCGTCCGGCGCGATCAGCTCATTTTTCGCGCTGGAGACGGCGTTGAGGAGCGCGCGCGGCTTGTAGCGCTTATCGTCGAGGTTCATATCCTTGACCACCTGCTTCATTACCGCGAGCTGGTCGTCGCTGTCGAAGATGGCGTAGTTGGGGGCGAGGTTGGCCGCCTCGGCCTCGCGGCGCAGGATGCGGACGCAGGCCGCGTGGAACGTGCCGAGCGTCATCTCCCGCGCGGACGTGTCGCCGAGCATGTCGGTCAGTCGGTGACGCATCTCGCGGGCGGCCCGGTTGGTGAAGGTGACGGCCAAGACCTGCCACGCGGGGATGCGCAGTTCGGTGAGCAGCCAGGCGATGCGATGGGTCAACACCCGCGTCTTGCCGGAACCGGGGCCGGCCAGCACCAGGACGGGGCCGGCGGGCGTGGTGACAGCGGCGCGCTGTTGGGCGTTGAGGCCATGCAATAGAGGATGGGTTGAGTCATTCATACTGCTATTGTAACACGGAGGGGAAGCGTGGCAAATGGGCGCGATCAGGGTTTGCGGATGATGGAGATCAGCACGTACAGGCCCAGCGCGACGGACAGGGCGAACCCCAGGCCCACGCTGATCTGGATGAACAGCGCGCCCCCGGCGGCGGTGGGGATGATGAAGGCCATCCCGATGATCATGCCGGTGATGATGATGCTCAACGCTAACCGCGTGATCAGGGCGTCCAGCCGATCCAGCGTGTCGCGCTCGAAGGTCACGCGGATAGGCGCGCCCTTCTCGAAGCGATCCAGCAGCAGCCGCCCGGCGCGGGGAATCTCCTCGAACAGGTCATTCCAGGCCAGGGCGCGGCGGAACGTCGATTCGACCCAGCGGCGTTTGGGGATCAGCGATTTCATCAGCAGCCGGGTGACGTAGGGGCCGGAGAACTCGAAGATGTCGAATTCCGGGTTGAGCAGCAGGCCGACGCCCTCCATGATCGCCAGCGTTTTGCCGAGCAGCCACAGGTTGGGCGGCAATTGCAAGTGGTACTCGAAGGCGATGGGCATGATGTCGTTGATCACCTCGTTGGCGCGGATTTCCTTGAGGGGCAGCCCGTTGTAATAGCGCAGCACCCGCTCGATGTCGCGGATCAGGCCGCGCCGGTTCACGTCCGGCGGGGCCGCCTGGATATGCACCAACTCGTCCACCACGCCCTCGGCGTCCATGCGCACGGCTACGGTGTACAGGCGGATCAGGTTGAGCCGGTCGGCGTCGCTGAGATAGCCC
Organism: Thermoflexales bacterium; assembly: GCA_007130345.1. Lineage (GTDB taxonomy): Bacteria > Chloroflexota > Anaerolineae > B4-G1 > SLSP01 > SLSP01. The sequence goes on along the minus strand of SLSP01000281.1, from coordinate 7,748 downwards.
ACCATGCCGAAGTCCATCACGCCGATGATGCCGCCTTCCATCACCACCAGGTTGCCCGGATGCGGGTCGGCGTGGAAGAAGCCGTCTTCGAGGATTTCCTTGATGATCATGTGCGCGGCCCGGTCGGCGATTTTGCCCCGGTCGTAGCCGGCGGCGTCCAGCGCGGCGACCTGGTCGATTTTGATGCCCTCGATGCGTTCCAGCACCATCACGCGCTGTGTGGTGTGTTCCCAGTAGACCCAGGGGATGTGCAGGAAGCTCTCATCGGCGAAATTGCGGCGGAATTTGTCGGCGTTGCGGCCCTCGCGGTAGTAGTCCAACTCGTTATTCAGCGTGTCGGAGAAGTCCTCGGCGATCTCCTCGGTGTTGTAGATGCGGCCAAGCGTGGTGTGCTGATTGGCATACTTCGCCAGGTCTTGGATGATTTCGAGGTCGGTGCGGATGGTGGGCAGGATGTTGGGGCGCTGGATTTTGACCACCACCTTCTCGCCGGTGTGCAGTTCCGCGCTGTGAACTTGGGCCAGCGAAGCTGACGCGATGGGCGTGGGGTCGATATGGGCGAAGACGGCGTCCGGTTGCGCTGCCAACTCTGCAACCAACACCGCGCGGATGTCCTCCCAGGAGACGGGCTGCACGCGGTCTTGGAGCTTGGTCAACTCCGCGATGTAACTTGGGGGGAGCAGATCGGGGCGCGTGCTGAGCATCTGACCCAGCTTGACGAAGGTCGGCCCTAGCTCTTCAAGGGCTTGGCGGAAATGCACGGGGAGTGACGCGGGTTCTGGCTCAGGTTGCTGAGCCAGTTCCCGCAGCCAGGAGGGTTCCAGGGGCAACTGCGAAAGCGCAAAACCAAACCCGTGCCGCGCGAAGACGCTGAAAATGTAGCGATAGCGTCGCAGGTGGCGAACGGGTCGGGTGATGGTTGGGATTTTAAGCATAGGGGGTCTCAACCATCAGGATACCTGCACGGGGGGCAGGATCACATAGGGGAGTTTACACCGATGTACAGCAGCAAGAGCAACGAGGACAAAAAGAAAATCGCACGCCATAGAATGGCCGGTAATGTCAGATATTCCCAGAGTTGGTGATCGTCTATGTGCATACTTTACCTCCTCTATTCGGTCTCTGTGGAGAAAAATTGCGTGAAGTCAATGCGATGCAGGGGGAACTCTCGCGCGATGGTGGGGAGCAACTCGTTGAGCAGTCTGGCCCGCTCCGCTTCGTCAAATCCCTGGAGCAGGGGGCCGAGGTGCTTCTGGAAGAGCAACTTGAGCAGTCTCTCTAGCTGTTCTTGGGACAGCGCGTCCACGATGATGGGCATAAACGTGTCCACAATGCTCATCATCTCCTCCGGTGACGCCTTCTTGATAAATCGCCGGGCCATCATCACAGTTAAGCTATCGGTTTTCATCGGTCTCCCTGGTGGCCGCGTGTCAGATTATGTCGTCCCGTTGGGGCGGCCCCATCGTGCAACTCCCCCATGTTATATAGGGAAGTTTGAAATTGGTCAAGTGGCCGGTGGTCGGTAGCCCCGGAGGCGATATTTGAGCAAAGTCGCCAGGACGGTAAAGCCATCCTTCCACGAGATCTTCTTTCCCTCGTGGAACTCTCTGCCACTGTAGGAGATGGGCACTTCATAGATGCGATAGCCGCTCAACAGAATCTGTGCCGTGATCTCCGGATCGAAGCCCCATCCCTGCGCTTCCAGGCGCAGCTTATCGGAAACCTCGCGGGTGAAGCACTTGTAGCACGTCTCCATATCGGTGAGGATGGTGTTGTAAAGGATGTTGGTGACGAAGGTGAGGAAGCGGTTGCCCATCATGTGCCAGAAGAACATCGCTTTGGAGGGGCCGCCCCGGAAGCGCGAGCCGTAGACTACCTGGGCGCGCTTCTCCAGGATGGGCTGGAGCAGGTGGACGTAATCGCGGGGGTCGTATTCCAGGTCAGCATCCTGGACGATGCGCACATCCCCGGTGGCGTGTCGCAATCCCGTCCAGACGGCCCCGCCCTTCCCTTGATTGGCCTGATGGAAGATAACGTGGATGTCCGGCGCGTCGCGCAGCTCGTCGAGATAGTCGCGGGTGCCATCCGTCGAACCGTCATCCACGATGACCAGCTCGCGCTGTACGTGGACGATGCGCTCGTCGGCGTGATCGGTCCAAATTTTCACATCCAGCGGGGCCGCGCGGACTTGAGCAATGATTTCCGCGATGGTGTGGATTTCGTTGTAAGCCGGCATAATGATAGAAAGTTTCAAAAGTCCTCCTCATGCTTGCGATCTCTTCTGCGGGCGACCGCGAGGCCAGGCCCAATCCAGCAGCGCCCGGCGTTCCAGCGGGGTCAGATCGCGCCATTGCCCTGGCTCCAGGTCAGGGGGCAGCGTCAGCGGGCCGATGGCGACGCGCACCAGCCGCGCGGTGATCAGGTCTACTGCGGCCGTCATCCGCCGGATTTGGCGGTTCTTGCCCTCGTAGAGCACCACGCGCAGCCAGGTCGTTTTCTCCGGCGTGGGTTGGGGCGCGGGGCACGGCGGGAGCGCGGGCGGCACGTCCAGCACCTCGACGCCGGCGGGCCGCGTGCGCCCGAACTTGATCTCGACGCCTCCGCGCAGGCGGCGCAGGGCCTCCGCGTCGGGATGGCCGATCACGCTGACCAGGTACGTCTTGGGATGGTGATGGCGCGGGTGCGTGACGCGGTGCTGCAATAGGCCATCGTTGGTCAGCAGCAACAGCCCCTCGCTATCGGCGTCCAACTGGCCGGCGGGCGGCAGATCGCGGGGCAGCCCCACGTCCGCGAGGGTGGGGTGCGCGTGGCGGTCGCGCCAGCAGGAGACCATGCCATAGGGCTTGTGGAGGATGACGTAACGATAGGCACTGTCCGGCGACCTGCCGGATTCACGCCGCCGCTTTGCCATCATCCCGCCGCGCGCGCCGTTCATAGCCCCGGATTATACGCACCTTATCAAGTGATTTTATCATTCGCTTGTGGATTATACCTTTTCGGGAGAAAGGGGCAAGTGAGCATTGGCACGCGCATTTTACGCTTGGAGTTCCCCAAAACACGGATTTTTTGGTTTTATCTGTGAGTCCCCTGAAAGAAGTCCAAAAATCCGATTTTTCCACGTGCGACCTGCTACCTAATGAAAGTCGCACGCGAAAAATCTGCCTATAGTATCAAGGTTCTAAAAAATCGGATTTTTTAGGGTTCTTTCAGTAGAGTCATCCGTGCAATCTGTGTTCATCCGTGTCCCAAACAGGGTGACTTTTGCGGGATTACCTTTCTTGACAAAACGCTTTCCCCAGTTTATAATAATTACTAAGTAGAATTATGTATAAACGAGAAGGCTTATGGAATCTTTAGAAACGCTACTTTCTGTGCTACGGCAGAACCACCTCAAAATCACGCCTCAGCGCAGACTCATCTTGGAAATTCTGGTTGATGACGCCAGCCATCCTACGGTGGATCAGGTCTACCAACAGGTTATCACCGTGATGCCCAACGTTTCGCGCACCACTGTCTATAACACCTTGCACGAATTAGTCGCGTTGGGGGTGTTGATAGAGGTGCAAGATATGGGCGCGGGCGGGGGGCGTTACGATACCAACGCGAGTCAACACCATCACCTCCTCTGCACACACTGCCACACCTTGCTCGACATCGAGCGCGATTTCCCGGAACTGGAATTGACGCCTGTAGAAGCCTGCGGGTATCGGATTGCACGGCATCAAGTGACGTTCTATGGCGTGTGCCCCTGTTGCCAGCAAGCTCTTGCGAGCCAGGAGGAGTCGATATGAAGAAACCCCATACCCACATCAGGATGTCTGATAGATGACTCTACTGAAAGAACCCTAAAAATCCGATTTTTTTAGAAACTTGATACTACAGGTAGATTTTTCGCGTGCGAATTTCATATAGGTAGTAGGTCGCGTGTGCAAAAATCGGATTTTTTGACTTTTTTCAGGGGACTCATAGACTATCCCCGGATCAGTAAATCTTTAAGGGAGGTGACGTTTAAGCAATCTATAGGGAGGGTAAGCCCAGTTTCGCGCAGAATCAGGTTATTTTTAGAGCCGTCGGTTGTATCGCCCCCATAGTTTGCCCGATTATTGGGAAGATACTCCCGGCTTGCTCATCATCACACACCCATTACCATAGTTCTATGTAAGGAGACAAGAAATGACAAAAGAAAGCAAGTGCCCGGTCACGGGTCGATCTGCCAAACCCACGAGCAGCAGAGGCACGTCGAATCAGGATTGGTGGCCGAACCAGTTGAACCTCAAGATTTTGCATCAGCATGGCGTCAAGAGTAACCCGATGGGCGAGGACTTCAGCTACGCTGACGCATTCAACCAATTGGACTTGGACGCGGTGAAGCAGGACCTCTACGCGCTGATGACCGACTCGCAGGATTGGTGGCCGGCGGATTACGGTCACTATGGGGGACTCTTCATCAGGATGGCGTGGCATAGCGCGGGCACCTATCGCCTGGGTGATGGCCGTGGAGGTGCAGGCACCGGCAACCAGCGTTTCGCGCCCCTCAACAGTTGGCCGGATAACGTGAATCTCGACAAGGCCCGCCGGTTGCTCTGGCCGATCAAGCAAAAATATGGCCGCAAAATCTCCTGGGCTGATCTGATGATCCTGGCCGGTAACTGCGCGCTGGAATCGATGGGCTTCGAGACTTTCGGCTTTGCCGGCGGGCGCGAGGATATCTGGGAACCGGAAGAGGACATCTACTGGGGGGCTGAAGAGGAATGGCTGGCGACGAGTGACAAACCCCATAGCCGGTATTCCGGCGACCGGGATCTAGAAAATCCCCTGGCGGCTGTGCAGATGGGCTTGATTTACGTGAACCCGGAAGGCCCGGACGGCAATCCGGACCCGGTCGCTTCGGGCCACGACGTGCGCGAGACCTTCGCGCGCATGGCGATGAACGACGAAGAGACCGTCGCGCTGGTCGCCGGGGGGCACACCTTCGGCAAGTGCCACGGCGCGGCACCCGCGACCCACGTAGGCCCCGAACCCGAGGCCGCGCCCATCGAAGCGCAGGGCCTCGGGTGGGAGAGTAGTTTCGGCACCGGCAAGGGAGGCGACACGATCTCCAGTGGCATCGAAGGTGCCTGGAAGCCGAACCCCATCCAGTGGGATATGGGCTATCTGAAGGTGCTGTTCAAATACGAGTGGGAATTGGTCAAAAGCCCGGCCGGCGCGTATCAGTGGCTGGCGAAGGACGTGGATGAAGAGGATATGGTCGTTGACGCGCACGATCCATCACAGAAGCACCGTCCGATAATGACCACCGCAGACCTCTCTCTGCGCTTCGACCCCAGCTATGAACCCATTGCGCGGCATTACCTGGAGCACCCCGACGAGTTCGCCGATGCCTTCGCCCGCGCGTGGTTCAAGCTGACGCACCGCGATATGGGGCCTCGCTCGTGCTATCTCGGCCCCGAAGTCCCAGAAGAGGATTTGATCTGGCAAGACCCTGTGCCCGCCGTCGATCACAAGCTGATCGATGCGCAGGACATCGCCGATCTCAAGGCCAAGCTCCTGGCCTCGGGCCTGTCGATCTCGGCGTTGGTATCGACCGCCTGGGCGTCAGCGTCCACGTTCCGTGGCTCCGACAAGCGCGGCGGGGCGAACGGGGCGCGCATCCGCCTTGCACCACAGAAGGATTGGGATGTCAATCAGCCGGAGCAACTGGCGCAGGTGCTCGAAACCCTGGAGGGCATCCAGGAGGCGTTCAACAGCGCCCAATCTGACGGCAAGAAAGTGACCCTTGCCGATCTCATCGTCTTGGGGGGCTGTGCCGCCGTCGAAAAAGCGGCGCGGGACGCCGGGCACGATGTCACTGTTCCCTTCACGCCAGGACGCACCGATGCTTCGCAAGAGCAAACCGACGTGGCATCGTTCGCCGTGCTCGAACCGGTTGCAGATGGGTTCCGCAACTATCGCAAAGCGAAATATGCCGTAGCGGAAGAGGAACTGCTGGTTGATCGCGCGCAATTGTTGACGCTGACCGCGCCTGAGATGACGGTGCTCGTCGGCGGTATGCGCGTCTTGAATGGCAACTATGGGCAGTCCCAGCACGGCGTCTTCACCAAGCAGCCGGAGACGCTGACTAACGACTTCTTCGTCAATCTGCTGGATATGAACACGATGTGGAAGCCAAGCTCAGAGGATGACTGCGTGTTCGAGGGTCGGGATCGCGCGACGGGCGAACTCAAGTGGACGGGTAGCCGGGTCGATCTCATCTTCGGCTCGAACTCCCAGCTCCGGGCCATCGCAGAAGTCTATGGCAGTGCGGATGCCCAGGAGAAGTTCGTACACGACTTTGTGGCGGCGTGGGATAAGGTGATGAACCTTGACCGCTTCGACCTCGTCTGAGGGCAACGCCTAAACGAGTTCAGGTCTCGGGGGGACGGAAAACGCGCGGTAAGCCGGCATTGAGGCGGTTCTGCGCTCGAAAATTCTTGTCGGCCACCACGCCTGAAAAGTTACGCCAGATTTTCAAACCCAAGCTGACGCTACTGAAAGAACCCTTAAAAATCCGATTTTTAGAGAGCAGTAAGTCGCGTGTGGAGAAATCGGATTTTTGGGCTTTCTTCAGTAGACTCATAGCTCGGAGCCTCCGGTGGGACGTTGGAGGCTCCGAGCTTGTTTGTTGCCGCGCCTTGAAATTCCCCGGACTACCGGTGCAACCAGCCCCGACGATGCACCAGCTTGCGCAACTCGTCGGCGATGAAGATGGAGCTGGTGATCACCACGACCAGCGCCCAGTCCTGCCACCGCAAGGGCACGGTATTGAGGGCCGCGCGCATAAACGGCACGCGCCCGGAGAGGAATTGCAGCGTGACGGAGATGACTATCGCGCCGAGCAGGTAGCGGTTGGTGAACAGGCCCAACTGGAACACGGATTTATCCCGTGAGCGACAGTTGAGCGAGTTGAAGACCTGGAACATCGCCAGGGTGGTGAACGCCAGCGTTTGCGCATAAGCCAGGTCGCCGGCGCGATCCGCGCGGCTGAACATCCACAGCGTCCCCGCCGCCATAAACAGCGCGACGAACACCGTGTTCCGTAACACCTCCATATTGATGATGCGCGCGTTGGTCTTGCGGGGCGGCTCGTGCATCACGTCCTGTTCCTTCGGCTCCATCGCCAGCGTGATGTCCAAGATCCCATCCGTGACCAGGTTCACCCACAGGATTTGCACCGGACTGATGATCAAGCCCTTCGCCGAGAACAAGACCAGCGAACTGAGCAGCGTGAGGTCTTCGCCGATGTTGGTCGCCAGCAGGAACTTGACCACTTTGCGCACGTTTTGGAAGACCACGCGCCCCTCTTCCACCGCGTGGACGATGCTGGTGAAGTTGTCGTCGGTCAGCACCATCTCCGCCGTCTCTTTGGTGACATCGGTGCCGCTGATGCCCATCGCCACGCCGATTTGCGCGGCCTGGAGCGCGGGCGCGTCGTTTACACCGTCGCCCGTCATCGCCACGACGTGATCCAGGCGTTGCAGCGACTCGACGATGCGGTGTTTGTGCTCCGGCGCGACGCGGGCAAAGACCGCCGTCTGCTCGATCACGGCGTCCAGTTCGGCGTCGCTCATCGCCTGTAACTCCCACCCTTCCAACACCCGCTCATCCCCGCGCAAAATCCCCACCTGGCGCGCTATCGCCATCCCCGTAACCTTGTGGTCGCCGGTCGCCATCATCACGCGGATGCCCGCCTGCTGGCAGCGATCCACCGC
>SLSP01000510.1 GCA_007130345.1 Thermoflexales bacterium | reverse complement strand
GCCAGCGACTGCGCCAACGCCTGCGCGTCATCCAGGCGTGGCTGCGCGGCAATCTCACCGCCCGCATCGCCGATCCGCACCGCGACGACCTGGGCCTGATGGCGGAATACCTCGACCAGTTGGCCGCGCATCTCCAGGAGAGCGAGGAAGACCTGGCCGAGTTGCGCGAGCGCAACGCCCGTCTCACGGACCAGGTGCGCGCCCTGGCAGTGGTGGAGGAACGCAACCGCCTGGCCCGCGAACTGCACGATAGCGTGAAGCAGCACCTCTTCAGCTTGACGTTGACAACCAGCGCCCTGCAAGCGCGGCTGGCGGCAGAGACGCAGCCCCTCCCGCCCGACGTGCAGGAGATGCTGCGCGAAATCGAGAGCGCGGCCCAGACCGCCCAGCACGAGACCACGCGCCTCATCGAAGACCTGCGCCCCGGCACGCTGGAAGAGCTAGGTCTGGCTCAGTCGCTCAACGACTACACGCTCCTCTTCGGCGCACAAGAGCATCTCCTGATTTACCTCGACGTGGAAGGGGACACCGGCGATCTGCCGCCGTCCTTTGTGGAAGCGCTCTATCGCGTGACCCAGGAAGCGCTACACAACGTCGCTCGCCACGCCCGCGCCACCCGCGTCGATGTGGGGCTGCGCTGCACGGCAGATCGCGTCACGCTCAGGATTGCGGATAACGGTATGGGGTTTGAGATTGACGCCCTCCGCCAAGGGCTAGGTATCAGCAATATGCAGGAGCGGCTGCTGGCTGTGGGCGGTAAGCTCTCCATCGACAGCCAGCCGGGCCGGGGCACAACCATCATCGCCCAAATCGAGCGCCGCGGCGACGAGGCCGACCGCGCCGAACTGCATCCCGCGCAGCGCCCCATCCCCCGCCCCGAAAACTGGGCCTGGCTTGGGCAGCGTCTCGTCATCCCAGTGGGGCAGACGTGGCCCTGGCCCCCCGCCGAACTGCCGCACCTGCGCCACCCGCTCATCCTCCCAGACAGTGACCCGATCTTCATCAACGCGACGCTGGGCCTGCTCGGACTCCGCCACGGCTACGCCCTCAGCGAGAACGGGCGACCGCTGCTCCACCTCCGCGCCGGATTCTCCGGCTACGATTGGACGCTGAACGGCGAAGCGTGGGGCCTGCGGCACGTCCGGGGGCGCGGCGGGCGGATGGTGCTCACGCGCAAGGGCCAGGCGTTGGCCGCGATGCAATACCGGGGCCGCCAAGTCCACAAGTGGAGCGAGATCATCTACGACGGGCGCGGCTATCGCCTCGCCACCGCTGGTTGGGACACGCACACCTTCACGCTGACCGATGAGCGCGGCGCGCTGCTGCTCGAAGTGACCCGCGAGCAGGTCACGCTGTGGCGCGAGCTGCCGCTGCAACTGCTGGCAATGGTCGTCGCCCGCGCGATGGACGAGTTCGCCGTAGCCGGGAATCGCCCCGCATAGCGCGCCCTTGCTCTTGTGGGGCTTGAGCGTACAATGAGAGGTAGGCGGCCCACTGCAACCAACGCAATTACATAATCGAGGAATCATCTTACAGGATATGAACTCCCGTGAACATAGACGACATTGTTGCGGCAATCCGACACAATCGCCTCAGAATCACGGATCACGCTGACGAAGAGGCCCAAGCCGACAAACTAACCTTCGATGAGATCTTCGGCCGGATCCGAATCGCTGGATTGAATGGAGAAAGAGGAGGCCAAAAAATGGTGCCCTTTGAACAGTGTCCGGTTTGTGGTCATGAGATGATGCGCAAAGAAGTTGAGAAATTGGTGCGTGGGGGAAAGCACACGGCTGTCATTACGGTTAAAGCTGAAGTGTGCGCGCATTGTGGAGAAAGATTATATTCCAAAGAAACCATCAGCCAATTTGAGCAAATTCGGTTGCGATTGAGCCGACAGGAAACCGCCCAGTTTCAACTTATGGGTCAAACATTTAAGATTGTATTAAGTGGCGCTTAATCAACATCAAAACAACCCCTCAATTCCCCCCAAATCCCAAAGCAAAGGAGAGTGACACTATGAGAACCATCCGGTCGTTTCTATTTACGCTGAAGCCCTACGAACGGGGCATCCAGGAGTTTCTGGGACAGTATTCGAGCTTCGTGCTGCCAGGGTTAGGCTTCCAAATCCCCATGGCCAGCATCACCCGCGTGCGCGACATCCGCGAGCACACGATGGACATCCCGCCGCAGCCCGTCATTACCCAGGACAACGTTGAAATCCGCGTGGATGGCGTGATGTGGGTGCGTCCCAAGGCGGATGAAGAATCCATCAAGCGCACGTTCTACAACATCGACAACTGGAAGCGCGCCGTGATCCAACTGGCGATGACCAACCTGCGCCAGGAATTCGGCGACCTGACGTTGGACGAAAGCCTGGTAGCGCGGGAAAAGATCGCTACCAACTTGCGGGCCGCTCTCAACAGCACCGCCAACGACTGGGGCCTGATCATCAGCAAGGTGGAGATTATGCTCATCGACCCGCCCGAAGACATCAAGAAGGCGATGCACAAGCAGAAGACGGCAGAGCAGGAGCGCCGCGCGATGCGCCTGTTGGCAACGGGCGAGTTCGAGGCGTCGGAGCAGCAGAAGCTCGCCACCATCCAGCGCGCTGAGGGCGACCGCGAGGCTGCCATCCGCAAGGCCGAGGGTGAACGCGAAGCCGCCATCCGCATCGCCGAGGGGCAGGCCGAGGCCATCCGCCTGGTCAACGAGGCCGCGCAGCAGTACTTTATAGGCAACGCGCAACTCCTCCGCCAGTACGAGATGACCGAGAACTCGCTGAGAGACAACGCCAAAGTCGTCGTCACCGAAAAGGGCATCAATCCGACGCTGATTTTGGGGGAGATACCGATTAAGAAGTGAGGATGTTGCGTATTGCGTATTGCGTATTGCGTATTGCATAAGACTTGCAACCTTTAACCCGGTTCCCTAAAGTGACTCTACTGAAAGAACCCTAAAAAATCCGATTTTTTAGAAACTTGATACGAGATGTAGATTTTCCGCGTGCGAATTTCATATATTTAGTAGGTCGCGTGTGGAAAAATCGGATTTTTG
>SLSP01000541.1 GCA_007130345.1 Thermoflexales bacterium | reverse complement strand
TATTTAGTAGGTCGCGTGTGGAAAAATCGGATTTTTGGACTTTTTTCAGGGGACTCATAAAACTATCGGTGACTTGGATTCAAGCGATGGGGCAGTCGGGACTGGGAACCGCGCTCTCCAGAACGGCTCCCAATCCCTGCTCACCCATCACGAAGCGTTATTTTTCCGCGTCCAGCGCCCAGACCAGGATGGCCTTCTGCGCGTGCAGGCGATTTTCCGCCTGATCGAACAGGGCCGATTGTGGGCCATCGGCTACCGGGTCGGTGATCTCCTCGCCGCGATGGGCGGGGAGGCAGTGCATCACGATGGCGTCGGCGTGGGCGTGGGCCAGCAGCCCCTCATCAATGCGATACGGCGGGAAGACCAGCCGGCGCTTGGCGGCCTCATCCTCCTGGCCCATCGAAGCCCAGGCGTCGGTGTAGAGCACGTCGGCGGCGGTGGCGGCGGCGATGGGATCGTAGGTGGCCGCGATCTGCGCGCCGCTCTCGGCGGCGAGGCGTTTGCCGATGTCCCAGACCGCCGGATGCAGCTCGTAGCTCTTGGGCGTGGCGATGGTGAAGTCCATCCCCAGCAGCGCCGCGCCGAAGAGGAGGGACGTGGATACGTTGTTGCCATCCCCCAGATAGGCCAGCTTCTTGCCCTTGAGATCGCCATGACGCTCCAGCATCGTGAGGAAATCGGCCATCCCCTGGCAGGGGTGCGAGTAGTCCGACAGGCCGTTGATGACCGGCACGCTGGCGTACTTCGCCAACTCGATCAGGTCGTAGTGGTTGAAGACGCGGGCCATCACCACGTCCACGTAGCGCGACATCACGCGCGATACATCGGCCACGCTCTCGCGTTTGCCCAACTGGATTTCGCTCGGCGAAAGGTAGAGCGCGTTGCCGCCCAGTTGCAACATCGCCACGTCAAACGAGACGCGGGTGCGCAAGCTGGGCTTCTGGAAAATCATCCCCAACACCTTGTTTTTGAGATAGGGGGTGTCTGTATCGGCCTTCCACGCCGCTTTGATGTCCACGGCCAGGTTCAGAATGTGGCGCATCTCTGCCGGGGTGAGGTCAGCCAACGCGATAAAATGTTTCATTACAAGCCTCCTGTGTTCTTGAGTTATGCCAGGGTTTCCATTGCGGCGCGGGGGGCGCGAGCGGATTCCCTGGGCTGAGTATATCGAACTGCACATTAGTCTAAGTATACCACGAAGCCCCTTTCCGGTAAAAGTGAATTTCTTCGGGACTTTTGTAGTGGGATGCAAAGCACGGGATTTAGGTTACAGATGTCAGTCGGGTTATAGCCCCTCTACCGTTGAATGGACGCGCCCGCGCGGTTATACTGAGAGGATGAGCGGTGGCTTCACCGTCAGGATGAGGCCCTGTTGCGTGTTGCGTGTTTTTGCCCTTTGTAATTCGCCATCTGCCATTTGCAAGGAGAAACTATGTCCGATACAGCTACGATGCAAGCCGTCGCCAAAACACAATCTGGCCCCGGATTTGAGACCATCCAGGCCGAGGTGCCCACCCCCGGCCCCCGCGATGTGCTGATCAAGGTGCAGGCCACATCCGTCTGCGGCACCGACGTGCATATTTACAAATGGGATACGTGGTCGCAAGGGCGCATCAAACCTCCGCTCATCGTCGGGCACGAGTTCACGGGCGAGATTGTGGCCGTGGGCGCGCACGTCCGCCCGAATGAGTCGCAGGTGGGCGACTTCGTCTCCGCCGAAAGCCACATCGTTTGCGGGACGTGCCAGCAGTGCCGCCTGGGATTGGGGCACATCTGCCCCAACACGCGCATCATCGGCGTGGATACCGACGGCTGCTACGCCGAATACATCGCCATCCCGGTGGAAAATACCTGGCGGAATCCGGCTTCGATGTCCGTCGCCGTCGCCAGCTTGCAGGAGAACTTCGGTAACGCGGTGCATACCGTCGCGGCGGTGGACGTGCGCGGGAAGACGGTGCTGGTCACAGGCTGCGGGCCCGCCGGGCTGATGTCTATCCCGGTGGCGCGGGCCTTCGGCGCGGAGGTCATCGTGGCGACCGACCTCAGCCCCTACCGCCTCGATCTGGCGCGCAAAGTCGGGGCCGACCTCGCCATCAACCCCGCCACCGAGAACCTGGCCGCCCGCGCCAGCGACGCCGTCCGCGACAAGGGCTTCGACGTGCTGCTGGAGATGTCGGGCGCGCCCCCCGCGCTGGTGCAGGGCCTCGACCTCCTCAAGCCCGGCGGAGATGCCGCGCTCCTGGGCCTCGCGCCGGGCAAGCTCACCGACTTCGACCTCAACAATCTGGTGATTATGAAGGGCGTCACCGTCCACGGGATCGCCGGGCGGCGGCTGTGGGAAACGTGGTATCAGATGCGCGCTCTGCTCGCCGCCGGGGTGGTGGACTTGCAGCCCATCATCACCCACGAATTCCCCCTCAGCCGCTGGCGGGATGCGCTGGAGACGATGGCTTCCGGCAAGAGCGGCAAGATCGTGATGTATCCGGGGGAGTAGGGAGATCGATCAGAATTGACGAGATACGCGATAGTAATGTGTTGCGTATTGCGTAACACGTAACACGTAACACGTAACACGTAACACGCAACACGCAACACGCAACAGAACATGTTAGGAGGAACTATGACCGAAGCAAAGCTCCAATGGATTGAAGACGAAATAACCGCATTACAAGAAAGCGGCCTGTTCATCAACTTGCGCGTCATCGACTCGCCGCCCGCCGCGTGGATGGTGGTGGATGGCAAGCGGGTGCTCAACCTCTGCACCAACAACTATCTGGGCCTCGCCAGTGATCCGCGTCTGGTACAGGCCGCGCAGGCCGCCCTCGACAAGTACGGGGCCGGGCCGACGGCGGTGCGCTCCATCGCCGGGACGCTTGCCATCCACCGCGCGCTGGAAAAGCAGATGGCGGCCTTCAAGAACGTGGAGGACGCGCTGTACGTGCAAAGCGGCTTCCTCGCCAACCAGGCCGCGCTCCCGCCGCTGGTGGGCAAGGGCGACGTGATCTTCTCCGACCGCCTCAATCACGCCAGCATCATCGACGGCGCGCGCCTCAGCCGCGC